>NZ_JBIUWN010000023.1:61197-66162 GCF_044743485.1 Pseudomonas sp. NPDC087614
CAACATCTTCAACTCCAGCGCCGTACTGGCCCGCGCCGAAACCGCCACCGACGCCGCGCACCAGCGGGTCGAGGCGATTGTCGCGCACGAATACTTCCACAACTGGTCGGGCAACCGCGTGACCTGCCGCGACTGGTTCCAGCTGTCGCTCAAGGAAGGCTTCACCGTGTTCCGTGATTCCGGTTTCTCCGCCGACATGAACTCGGCGACGGTCAAGCGCATACAGGACGTGGCGTACCTGCGTACCCATCAGTTCGCCGAGGATGCCGGCCCGATGGCCCACGCGGTGCGTCCGGACAGCTTCATCGAAATTTCCAACTTCTACACCTTGACCGTGTACGAAAAGGGCTCGGAAGTGGTCGGCATGATCCACACCTTGCTCGGTGCCGAAGGCTTCCGTAAGGGCAGCGATCTGTACTTCGAGCGCCATGACGGCCAAGCGGTAACCTGCGACGACTTCATCAAAGCGATGGAAGACGCCAACGGTGTCGACCTGAGCCAGTTCAAGCGCTGGTACAGCCAGGCCGGCACGCCGCGTCTGGCGGTGAGCGAGTCTTACGACGCTGCCGCAAAAACCTACAGCCTGACCTTCCGCCAGAGCTGCCCGGCAACCCCGGATAAAGTTGAAAAACTGCCGTTCGTGATTCCGGTCGAACTCGGCCTGCTCGACAGCCAAGGTAACGAGATTGCTCTGCGTCTGAGCGGCGAAGCGTCGGCGCAAGGCACCACCCGTGTGATCTCGGTCACCGAAGCCGAGCAGACCTTCACCTTCGTCGACATCGCCGAACAGCCGCTGCCCTCGCTGCTGCGCGGTTTCTCCGCGCCGGTCAAGCTGAGCTTCCCGTACAACCGCGATCAGCTGATGTTCCTGATGCAGCACGACAGCGACGGCTTCAACCGCTGGGATGCCGGTCAGCAACTGTCGGTGCAAGTCCTGCAAGAATTGATCGGCCAGCAACAGAAAGGCGAGAGCCTGAAGCTTGATCCGCGTCTGGTCTCGGCACTGCGCACGGTGCTGTCGGATGAGTCGCTGGATCAGGCCATGGTCGCCGAAATGCTCTCGTTGCCGGGGGAGGCATACCTCACTGAAATCAGCGAAGTGGCTGACGTCGACGCGATCCATATCGCCCGTGAGTTCGCTCGCCAGCAATTGGCCGAAGGTTTGTTCGAAGCGCTGTGGCTACGTTATCAGGCCAACCGCGACCTATCGAAGAACACCTCGTATGTGGCCGAGGCCGAGCATTTCGCCCGTCGTGCGTTGCAGAACATCGCGCTGTCGTACCTGATGCTCAGCGGCAAGCCAGAAGTGTTGGCGGCGGCGCTGGAACAGTTCGACACCAGCGATAACATGACCGAGCGCCTGACGGCGCTGGCAGTGTTGGTCAACTCGCCGTTCGAAGAACAGAAAGCCGTGGCGCTGGCGAGTTTCGCCGAGCACTTCAAGGACAATCCGTTGGTCATGGATCAGTGGTTCAGTGTGCAGGCCGGCAGCGCGTTGCCGGGCGGTCTGGAGCGCGTGAAGGCGTTGATGCAGCACCCAGCGTTCAACATCAAAAACCCGAACAAGGTGCGTGCGCTGGTCGGCGCGTTTGCCGGACAGAACCTGATCAACTTCCACGCGGCGGATGGCTCGGGTTATCGCTTCCTGGCGGATCTGGTGATCGAACTGAACGGCTTCAACCCGCAGATCGCCTCGCGGCAATTGGCGCCACTGACGCGCTGGCGCAAATACGACAGCGCGCGGCAGGCGCTGATGAAAACCGAACTGGAGCGGATTCTGGCTTCAGGTCAGTTGTCCAGCGACGTCTATGAGGTGGTCAGCAAAAGCTTGGCTTAACGCGGATCTAAATGTGGCAGCGGGCTTGCTCGCGAAGAGAGTGTGTCAGGCACAGAGTTGTCGCCTGACATACCGCCTTCGCGAGCAAGCCCGCTCCCATAGTTTTTGCGTTACTTCAGATCAAACCGGTCGAGGTTCATCACCTTTGTCCAGGCGGCGACAAAGTCTTTGACGAACTGTTCCTTCGCATCCGAACTGGCATACACCTCCGCCAGCGCCCGCAATATTGCGTTGGAGCCGAACACCAGATCAACCCGCGTCGCCGTCCATTTCACGCTGCCGGTTTTACGGTCGCGGCCCTCGAACTCGTCCGCCGCTTTTGACGTTGGTTTCCACTCAACGCCCATGTCCAGCAGGTGGGTGAAGAAGTCGTTGGTCAACGCTTCGGTCTGGTGGGTGAACACGCCATGACGGCTTCCCCCGACGTTAGTGTTCAACACCCGCAACCCACCCAGCAGCACGGTCATTTCCGGCGCGGTGAGGGTGAGCAGTTGTGCCTTGTCGATCAGCAGCGCCTCGGCCGACACCGTGTATTTGCCTTTGCTGTAGTTGCGGAAGCCATCGGCGATTGGTTCGAGAAAACCGAATGAATCCACATCGGTTTGCTCTTGCGAGGCGTCCGTACGCCCCGGTGTGAATGGGACGGTGACGGAGTGCCCGGCATTTTTCGCCGCTTGCTCGACCCCGGCATTGCCGGCCAGCACGATCAGGTCTGCCAGCGAGACTTTCTTGCCCGATGCACCACCATTGAACGCGTTCTGAATGCCCTCAAGGGTTTTCAGCACGCTGGCCAGTTGTTCCGGCTGGTTGGCTTGCCAGGACTTCTGCGGCTCCAGGCGCAGACGGCCACCGTTGGCGCCGCCGCGCTTGTCCGAGCCACGGAACGTCGAAGCGGCAGCCCAGGCCGTCGAGACCAGTTGCGAAACCGACAGACCGGATGCCAGCACTTTGCTCTTCAATGCGCCAGCGTCGTTTTCATCGATCAGTGGGTGAGTGGCATCGGGGATCGGGTCTTGCCACAGCAGTTCTTCGTTGGGCAGTTCCGGGCCGAGATAGCGAGAGAGGGGACCCATGTCGCGGTGGATCAGTTTGTACCAGGCGCGGGCGAAGGCGTCGGCCAATTGATCGGGATTGGCCAGAAAACGCCGGGAGATCTGCTCGTAAGCCGGGTCGAAGCGCAACGCCAGATCAGAGGTGAGCATGGTTGGCGAGAGCTTCTTGCTCGGGTCATGGGCATGGGGAACGGTGCCTGCACCCGCGCCGTTTTTCGGAATCCACTGATGCGCCCCGGCCGGGCTCTTGGTCAGTTCCCACTCGAAACCGAACAGGTTTTCCAGGTAGTTGTTACTCCACCGGGTCGGCGTGGTGGTCCAGGTCACTTCGAGGCCGCTGGTGATGGTGTCGCCGCCCTTGCCGGTGCCGAACGCGTTGCGCCAACCGAGGCCTTGTTCTTCTAGTCCGGCGGCTTCCGGTTCCGGGCCGACATTATCGGCAGGGCCGGCACCGTGGGTTTTGCCAAAGGCGTGACCGCCAGCAATCAGGGCCACGGTTTCTTCATCGTTCATGGCCATGCGGGCGAAGGTTTCGCGAATGTCGTGGGCCGAGGCCACGGGGTCAGGGTTGCCTTCAGGACCTTCCGGGTTGACGTAGATCAGGCCCATCTGCACCGCTGCAAGCGGGTTTTCCAGAGTGCGCTCGCCCTGATCCGTGCGGCTCTCTTCTTTGCCGTGCAGATCCGGTTCGGCTACCAGCGTGCCGTCACCGGGTTCCTGCATGGCGGCCTTGTCCTTGCCATAACGGCTATCACCGCCCAGCCATTCATTTTCCGAACCCCAGTACACGTCTTCGTCCGGTTCCCACACATCAGGGCGGCCACCGGAGAAACCGAAAGTCTTGAAGCCCATGGATTCCAGCGCGACGTTACCGGTGAGGACAATCAGGTCGGCCCAGGAAATGTTGCGGCCATATTTCTGTTTGATCGGCCACAGCAGGCGGCGGGCCTTGTCGAGGCTGACGTTATCCGGCCAACTGTTGAGCGGGGCGAAACGCTGCTGGCCCGATCCGGCACCACCGCGGCCATCCGCGGTGCGATAGGTGCCGGCGCTGTGCCAGGCCATGCGGATGAAGAGCGGGCCATAGTGGCCAAAGTCCGCCGGCCACCAGTCCTGAGAGTCAGTCATCAACGCATTGAGGTCTTGTTTCAGTGCCTGGAAGTCCAGGCTCTTGAAGGCTTTGGCGTAGTCGAAGTCCTTGCCCAGCGGGTCGGACTTGGGCGAGTGCTGACTCAGGATCTTCAGGTTGAGTTGATTCGGCCACCAGTCACGGTTCGTCGTACCACCACCAGCGGCGTGGTTGAACGGGCATTTCGATTCAGTTGCCATGTTCGGGTCCTTATCAGGTCGTCTACGGCCGGCTCGTGCCGACTTCGGACTTGTAAGGCTAGACCCGACTTGGAGAGTCAGCTAATAGGCCGACTATTGGGCGCTGATAGGCAAAGTCTTTCAGCGACTGCGTTAATTTTACTTTTTTCGGCGGTTTTTATTTCTAATGGATATAAAAAACTGTCATTTCTATCAGGTGTGGAGAACGTCGGCAGGTGCGTAAAGTGGCGCTGTTACAGGTGATAAGTTGACTAAAGAGAATTTTGAGGGAACTAAGATGGACAAAAAAACCGCGGAAGATATTAAGTCGTTGTTGGCAAATAAAGAAGATGGCCATAGAGGCTTCTTCTCCGCCGTTGCAAGTGATGGTCGAATTATGTCTACCACTAGGATAATGGGCTCCGTTGAGGAGTCAATATGGGCGATACAAGACGAGAAAAATGATGTGATTATGACGTTTGGTCCTCTGGAGGGGGATGGCCCTCATGAGATAGTAGTGGACAATCACGGTACGGATCACTGGTTTGTGCAATTGGATGGCGGGATGTCTAGTCCTATAGGCTCAGCAGTTATCAATTTTGCAGATGATCGCAAGACATCGTATGGAACTTTTGATATTAAAATTGATAAGGGAGCAAAATTAGTTGGCGGATTCCCCCGGTGTCAGGATAGTTGTCGCCTCTCCGGTTTTTCCAAAAAAAGCATATCGGGGGCGGAAAGAGACTGGTCGTGCCGTACTATTCACCT
>NZ_JBIUWN010000024.1:0-65321 GCF_044743485.1 Pseudomonas sp. NPDC087614
GCCGCCGCCATCGCCGCCCACGCAGGATGGTGTCGGTTACAAAAATATTTTTGGTCATTGTTCTATTCCACCCAGGCCTGCGTGGGCGGCGATGGCGGCGGCGATGGCCAGGGCCAGCTCTTCGGGTTTGCGCTTGATCGAGTAGTTGGTCAGTTCAGGATGGCTTTCAACGAAGCTGGTATTGAACTGGCCGCTACGGAATTCCGGGTTGCGCAGGATTTCCTGATAGTACGCGGCAGTGGTCTTCACGCCTTGCAGACGCATGTCGTCGAGTGCGCGCAGGCCACGGTCCATCGCCTCTTCCCAGGTCAGTGCCCACACAACCAGCTTCAGGCACATGGAGTCGTAGTAAGGCGGAATGGTGTAGCCGGTGTAGATCGCCGTGTCGGTACGCACGCCCGGGCCACCCGGGGCGTAGTAACGAGTGATCTTGCCGAAGCTCGGCAGGAAGTTGTTTTTCGGGTCTTCGGCGTTGATGCGAAACTGCAACGCAAAACCACGGTGCTGAATGTCTTCCTGCTTCACCGACAGCGGCAGGCCGGAAGCGATGCGAATCTGCTCACGGACGATGTCGATCCCGGTGATTTCTTCGGTGATGGTGTGCTCCACCTGCACCCGGGTGTTCATCTCCATGAAGTACACCTCGCCCTCGGCGAGCAGAAACTCCACGGTGCCAGCATTCTCATAGCCCACAGCCTTGGCCGCACGCACCGACAGGTCGCCGATGTAG
Organism: Pseudomonas sp. NPDC087614; assembly: GCF_044743485.1. Taxonomy (NCBI): domain Bacteria; kingdom Pseudomonadati; phylum Pseudomonadota; class Gammaproteobacteria; order Pseudomonadales; family Pseudomonadaceae; genus Pseudomonas; species Pseudomonas sp. NPDC087614. The sequence continues at coordinate 731 of NZ_JBIUWN010000024.1, forward strand.
GCGCGCTGTTCCGGGGTCAGTTGCGGGCTCGGGGCGATTTCGATCAGCTTCTGGTTGCGGCGCTGGATCGAGCAGTCACGCTCGAACAGGTGCACCACGTTGCCAAAGCTGTCGCCGAGGATCTGCGCTTCGATGTGCTTGGGATTGACGATGCATTTTTCCAGGAACACTTGCGCCGAACCGAAGGCCTTGGTGGCTTCGGAGATAACGCGAGGGAAGTTCTGTTCGAGTTCTTCGCGGCTGTTGCAGCGCCGGATACCGCGGCCACCGCCACCGGAAGTGGCTTTGAGCATTACCGGGTAGCCGATGCGGTCGCCTTCAGTGAGGGCTTCTTCAATACCCGATACGTTGCCTTCGGTGCCTGGGGTGACCGGTACGCCGGCCTTGATCATGCTGCGGCGCGCTTCGGTCTTGTCGCCCATGCGGCGGATGACTTCTGCCGAGGGGCCAATGAATTTAATACCGCGTTCGGCGCAGATGTCTGCCAGTTCAGCGTTTTCCGAAAGGAAACCGTAACCGGGGTGCAGTGCATCGCAACCGGTTTCAACCGCCAGGTTCACCAGTTTGCGCGGGTTCAGATAACCGGCCAGTGGCTCGGCACCGATGCTGTAGGCCTCGTCCGCACGCTTCACATGCAAGGCATGGCGGTCGGCGTCGGAAAAAATCGCAACCGAGCGAATGCCCATTTCGGCGCAGGCTCGCACGATTCGTACGGCAATCTCACCACGGTTGGCGATCAGGATCTTTGTTATCACTTGGAGGTTCCCTTGAGCCGGTGGCACCACGACCTGCTAGACCCAGGTCGACGCGTGACCAAATGTTTCAATTTAGTCGCGACTCCACACTAGCGCTCGAAAGGAATTAACAAAAATGAATAAAAATTGGGTCAGGCATAAGCAAAGACTTATAGTTGAAACACTCGCCAGCCTTCAGAGCCTGTAAAAAATGCGTAAGTCCCTGATGCGTATGACATTGCGTCAATTGCAGATCTTCAACGAAGTGTGTGATTTGCGCTCCTACAGCCGCGCGGCGGATGAAATGTCTCTCACGCAACCGGCCGTCAGCCTTCAGATTCGTCAGCTCGAGGAGCTGATCGGGCAGCCATTATTCGATTACGTCGGCAAAAAACTCTACATGACCGAAGCCGCCGAAGCTCTGCAGCGCGCCAGCCGGGACATTTTCGGGCGCCTGGAAAACCTCGATATGCAGCTGTCGGACATGCAGGGTTCACTGCAAGGCCAACTGAAACTGGCCGTGGAATCCAGCGCCAAGTATTTCGTACCGCACCTGTTCGCCGCCTTCAAGCGTCAGCACCCGGAGGTGAACCTGCAACTGACCGTGGTCAACCGTGGCCAGGTCATTCGGCGCCTCTCGGATAACCGTGACGACCTGGTGATCATGTCGATGGTGCCTCAGGACATGGGCCTGGAGTTCCTGCCATTCCTCAACAACCCGATTGTTGCCGTGGCCCGCCCGGATCATCCGCTGGCGCACTTGGGGACGTTGCGCTTGCAGGATCTGGAGCCTTACACCTTGCTGATCCGCGAACCGGGCTCAGGTACACGACTGGCCTGCGAGGAATACTTCAAAGAGAAACGCGTGCACTTCACCCAGACTCAGGAAGTGGCCTCGGCCGAAGCTCAGCGCGAATGCGTGGTGGCGGGCCTGGGCGTGGCGCTGTTGACGCGCCACGCCCTGAACCTGGAGCTGGCGACCGGTGGCCTGGTCGAGCTGCCGGTCGAAGAGTTGCCACTGTTTCGCAGTTGGTGCCTGGTGCAAGCCAAAGCCAAACGGCTGTCACCGGTGGCACACGCCTTCCTGGCGTTTATCCGCAGCGAACGGGCACAGATCAGCGCGCTGGTTGAACGCTTCGACGGGAAGCTGCCGGTGCCGCGTGCCAGTAGTTGAGTTTGCCTTCCTCGGGAAAATCTCCGATCTGGGCCTGAAGCTGGCGGAGTTCGAAGCGATCTTCGATGGCACGGCGAAATTCCATGCGGCGCTGATCTTCCTGCTGACGACGGGTTTTCGCTGCGCTGTTGCGTTCTTCGTAGGGCTGAGCCATTTCGAGTCTCCCAAGGCGAGTACGGGAGTTTCACGATAGGCGCGGGGGATGACGGTTTGGCTTCGCGGGGATGACAGTGCGATGAAAGTTTCGCAGGGCGAGGGTGTTTTAGGGAATGCCTTCGCGAGCAAGCCCGCTCCCACAGTGGATCTGCCGCGGACACACCTCTTGTGTCCTGGGGATCAAATGTGGGCGCGACCTTGCTTTAGTCGTCTAAGGCTTTCACAGCTTTTGGTGAGAGCCGCAAGCTGCGCAGGCTGCGCTTCACGCTCTTGAGGTGGTTGACCAGACTCGGCCCCCGCGCCATGGCCACGCCCATCGCCAAGACGTCGATGACCACCAGATGCGCAATGCGCGAAGTCAGCGGCGTATAGATTTCGGTGTCTTCATGCACATCGATCGCCAGATTGACCGTGGACAATTCAGCCAACGGCGTCTGGCTCGGGCACAACGTGATCAGTGACGCGCCGCTCTCGCGCACCAGGTTGGCAGTAATCAGCAAATCCTTCGAACGCCCGGACTGGGAAATGCAGATCGCCACGTCGGTCGGCTTCAACGTCACCGCCGACATCGCCTGCATGTGCGGGTCGGAATACGCCGCCGCCGTCAGCAGCAAGCGGAAGAACTTGTGCTGCGCGTCCGCCGCCACGGCGCCCGATGCGCCAAAGCCATAGAACTCGACGCGCTGGGCCTGGGACATCAGCGTCACTGCGCGCTGCAGTTCCACCGGATCGAGCTTCTCGCGAACCTCCATCAGGGTGTGCAACGTCGTGTCGAAAATCTTCAGGCTGTAATCGGCGACCGAGTCGTCCTCATGGATCGCGAACTGGCCGAAACTGGCACCGGCGGCCAGGCTCTGCGCCAGTTTGAGTTTCAGATCCTGAAATCCGGAGCAACCGATGGCACGGCAAAAACGCACGATGGTTGGCTCGCTGATGCCGACGCTGTGGGCCAGGTCGGCCATGGAACTGTGCATCACCGCCGCAGGGTCAAGCAGCACGTGGTCGGCGACCTTGAGCTCCGACTTGCGTAACAGGTGACGTGATTGGGCGATGTGTTGCAGCAGATTCACGGGGCTGGACTCTTCTTATGGTCGGGGATGTAGCAAGCTTGTAGTTATACTACATGAATCGGCTTTTTGCCTGCTCAATGCGTAACTCCATGCCCCCATATCAGGCGCGATGGCATACATGTAGCCCTTAAAACGTATTGTCCTGTTCGCGCAAAAGCCCGGCCAGATCGGCAGCTTCCACCGGTCGACTGATCAGATAACCCTGCACTTCATCGCAACGCTCGGCACGCAAAAATTCCAGTTGCTCCTGCCGCTCGACCCCCTCGGCCACCACTTTCAGCGACAACCCATGGGCCATGGCGATGATCGCCCGGGTGATCGCCGCGTCTTCACTGCCCTCCCCCAAACCCCGGATAAACGCCTGATCGATCTTCACGTAATCCACCGGGATGCGCTTGAGGTAACTGAGCGACGAATAGCCTGTGCCGAAATCATCAATCGCCAGTTTCACCCCCAGATCGCGCAGTTGCTGGAAGGTCGCGATGATGTGTTCGACGCTGTCGAGCAACTGGCTCTCGGTCAGTTCCAGTTCGAGGTAGTGCGGCGCCAGCCCGGTTTCTTCCAGCACCTGGCGCACCAGACTGACCAGTTTGCCTTGGCGCAACTGGTGCACCGACAGGTTCACCGAAACACGGATCGGCGCCAGCCCCTGACGCTGCCATTCGCACGCCTGCCAGCAGGCCTGGCGCAGCACGAATTCGCCGATTGGCCCGATCAGTCCGGTTTCTTCGGCCAGACCGATGAAATCCCCCGGCGGCACTCGGCCCATGGTTGGATGATCCCAGCGCACCAGCGCTTCCGCCGCATTCAGGCGCCCGGTCTCCAGGCACAGCTTGGGCTGGTAGAACACCTTCAACTGCTGCTCTTCGATGGCTTTGCGCAACTGGTTTTCCAGTTGCAAGCGCTCAAGGGTGCTGGCCTGCAAGCTGTCGGTATAAAACTGGAAGTTGTTGCCGCCCAAATGTTTGGCATGTTGCATGGCCATGTTCGACTGACTGAGCAGCGCGGAAATCTCCCGCGCATTGTCCGGCAACATGCTGATGCCCATCGATGCACTGACCACCAACTCATGGCCTTCGACCGTCAGCGGCAGGCGCAGTTTGGCCGCCAATCGCGTGGCCACTCGGGCCAGACTCGACAGGTTGCCGTAGGCATCGAAGAGCACCGCAAATTCGTCGCCGGACAACCGGGCAATGGTGTCGGCTTCCGGTAAGGCATTAACCAACCGTCGCGCCATTTTTTGCAACAACTGGTCAGCGATTTCGTGACCCAGACTGTCATTGAGCAGTTTGAAGCGATCCAGATTGATGTGCAGCAGCGCCAGACTGCGTCGCCCGCCCTGCCGCACCCGTTGATGCGCTTCGTGCAGGCGTTCGCGGAACAGCGAGCGGTTGGCCAGGCCTGTGAGTTCGTCGTAATGGGCCAGATAACGCATGCGCTCTTCGGATTCGCGCCGTGCTGACAGATCGGCGAAAAAGCCCACGATATGGCTGACATTTCCCCGACTATCGCGCACCGCGTTAAGTTGTAGCCACTGCGGATACAGCTCACCGTTCTTGCGGGTCTCCACCAGTTCGCCCTGCCAACTGCCGTGCTGTTCCAGCGCATGGCGGATCGCAACGTAATGGCGGCGGGCATCGCGGCTGCACGGCAACTCGACGACGTTACGCCCCAGCATGTCGTCGATGTCGTACCCCGTGACCCGACTGAAGGCCTGATTGATCGCGATCAGCGCGTAGTTCGGATCGAGAATCACGATGCCTTCGCTGGCCGCTTCAAACACGGTCGCCGCCAGTCGCTGCTGTTCTTCAAGGTGTTTACTGGCGCTGATGTCGCGGCGCGTGCCGAGCATGCGGATCACCCGCCCGCTCTCGCTGCGCTCAACGGCGCGACCACGGTCCTCGATCCACACCCAGTGGCCGTCGCCGTGACGCACGCGGTATTCGATCTGGTAGTCCTCAGTGCGGCCCTTCAAATGCTCGATCAGCGCGTGTTTGAGCGCCGGCAGGTCTTGCGGGTGCAGCCGCGGCTTGAGGTCGCGCAGGATCGCTGTGACGTATTCCGGGGCGAGGCCGAACAGCTCCTGAATCTGCGTGTGATGGACTTCGTCGGTTTGCAGATTCCAGTCCCACAGCCCCAACTCACTGGCTTTCAACGCCAGTGCCAGGCGCGCCTCGCTTTTGCTCAACGCCTGGTTAGCGGCGTCCAGTTCACGACTGCGCTGGGCGACGCGGTCTTCCAGTTCGACCTGCGCTTCGCGCAATTGGCCCTCGGCACAGCGACGGTGCTCGATTTCCCTGGCCAGCTCCTGATTGAGTTGCTCGCTGCGCGACTGCGTCTGTTGCAGGTGTTCGATCAGGTGCTGATTCTGGAAGCGTCGCAGCAAACCGCGATCGATCAGACGATTGACCTGCCACGCCACCACGCTCAGCGAACCCAGCAGGATCAGCCCCAGCCAACCCCAGCCGCGCGCCTGCTCATCGCCGCCCCAGAACAGAAAACCGATCGCCGGCAGCAGGCACGGCAAGGTAAAGGACAAGAACGCCGGCAGGCTCACGGCATAGGCAACACTGGCCGAGAGGGTCGCGGCGCCGATCAGGCCGAACACCCAGGCTTGCTGCATGAAATTGTCGGCCGGCACCAGAGCGATGCCAGCCCCGGCCAGGGTCAGGCCGGTCATGGTCGAGCCGATCAGGAACATCCGGAACCAGATCGGCTGGGCTTGACGATGGGGAATCGCCGAATCGAACGCGGCCACCTGAATCACCCGTAATGCGACCAGCAACAGCAACCACACCAGCCAGACGCTGACCACGAAGTAACGCTGCGGGCTCCAGAGCAAACCGGCGCAGACCAGACCATTGATCAACATGAACAGCGTGGGCAATAAAGAGCCCTGATACAGCAGGCGTGTGCGCTCGACCGCCATTTCGGTGGCGTAATGCCGGCGAATAACCCGGGGTTCCACAGAGGGGCCCGACAGTTCGGAGCTGAGGGTCATGGGCAACGTTCTTGTTCTTATAAGGAGGGCGTGCGCCCGAAACGTGGACGGAGCATACACAAGCCGATCCTGTTGCCAAACTGCTCCAGATCATAATTTCACGGAAACTTTTCGCCCCCTCGCCACTGAAAAAACCCGCAAAGCGAGGCGGGCTGACGCCTGTAGGCAGTGACCGACCGGTCGTCACTGGCAGGACTTTCATCGGCTAATGCAAAGCTCGGTTTGCCCGGGCCTGCGGCGCACCCTAGAATGCCCCGATGCGCGATGATCTCTCCCTTCTGCTGAACTCCCTCAACGATGCCCAACGCCAGGCCGTAGCGGCCCCCGTTGGCCGTCAGTTGGTCCTGGCCGGTGCTGGCTCCGGTAAAACCCGAGTGCTGGTGCACCGTATCGCCTGGTTGATCCAGGTCGAAAACGCCTCGCCCCACTCCATTTTGTCGGTGACCTTCACCAACAAGGCCGCTGCCGAGATGCGTCATCGCATCGAGCAGTTGCTGGGTATCAACCCGGCGGGCATGTGGGTCGGCACCTTCCATGGCCTGGCGCACCGCTTGCTGCGGGCGCACTGGCAGGAAGCGGGTTTGAGCCAGACTTTCCAGATTCTCGACAGCGACGATCAGCAGCGGCTGGTCAAGCGAGTGATTCGCGAGCTGGGTCTGGACGAACAACGCTGGCCGGCCCGTCAGGCCCAGTGGTTCATCAATGGGCAGAAAGACGAAGGTCTGCGTCCCAAACACATTCAGGCCAGCGGCGATCTGTACCTGGCAACCATGCGCAGCATCTATGAGGCCTACGAAGCGGCTTGCCTGCGTGCCGGCGTCATCGACTTCTCTGAGCTGCTGCTGCGCGCGCTCGACCTGTGGCGCGATCATCCGGGCCTGTTGGCGCATTATCAGAAGCGTTTCCGGCACATTCTGGTGGACGAATTCCAGGACACCAACGCCGTGCAGTACGCCTGGTTGCGTCTGCTGGGCAAGGGCGGCGACAGCCTGATGGTGGTTGGCGATGACGACCAGTCGATCTACGGCTGGCGCGGCGCGAAAATCGAAAACATTCATCAGTACTCCTCCGACTTCCCGGATTCGGTGACCATTCGCCTGGAGCAGAACTACCGCTCCACCGCCGGCATCCTAAAGGCCGCCAACGCCCTGATCGCCAACAACACCGGACGCCTGGGTAAAGAGCTGTGGACCGACGGCGGCGATGGCGAAGCGATCAATCTGTACGCCGCGTTCAATGAACACGACGAAGCACGCTACGTTGTCGAAACCATCGAAAGTGCGCTGAAAACCGGCCTGGCACGCAGCGATATCGCGATTCTGTACCGCTCCAATGCCCAATCGCGCGTTCTGGAAGAAGCCTTGCTGCGCGAACGCATTCCGTATCGCATTTACGGCGGCCAGCGCTTCTTCGAGCGGGCGGAAATCAAAAACGCCATGGCCTATCTGCGCTTGCTGGAAGGTCGCGGCAACGATGCGGCACTGGAGCGGGTGATCAACGTCCCGGCCCGCGGCATCGGCGAGAAAACCGTCGAAGCAATCCGCGAGCATGCGCGCCACAGCGATGTGTCGATGTGGGAAGCCATGCGCCAACTGGTCGCCAATAAAGGCCTGACCGGTCGGGCGGCTGGCGCGTTGGGGGCGTTTATCGAGCTGATCGAGAACCTCGCCGCCAAATGCATGGAGATGCCGCTGCATCTGATGACGCAGACCGTCATCGAGCAATCCGGCCTCATCGCGTATCACGAAGCGGAAAAAGGCGAGAAAGGCCAGGCCCGGGTGGAAAACCTTGAAGAACTGGTCAGCGCTGCACGCAACTTCGAGACCACCGAAGAAGACGAAGAACTGTCACCACTGGCGGCATTCCTCGGCCACGCTTCGCTAGAGGCCGGCGACACTCAGGCCGATGAGCATGAAGACAGCATTCAGTTGATGACCCTGCACAGCGCCAAAGGCCTGGAATTCCCTTACGTGTTCCTGGTGGGTATGGAAGAAGGCCTGTTCCCGCACAAGATGAGCCTGGAAGAACCGGGACGCCTTGAGGAAGAACGGCGTCTGGCCTATGTCGGTATCACCCGGGCGATGCAGAATCTGGTGATGACCTATGCTGAAACCCGACGCCTATACGGCAGCGAAACCTACAACAAGGTGTCGCGTTTCGTACGAGAAGTGCCGAAGGGTCTGATTCAGGAAGTGCGCTTGTCGAACAGCGTCAGCCGACCATTTGGCGGCAACCAGTCGATGAGTGGCAGCAACCTGTTCAGCGGCAGCGAAATTCCGGAAACCGGCTTCAGCCTCGGCCAGACCGTGCGTCACTCGATCTTTGGCGACGGGGTGATCCTGAATTTCGAAGGCGCCGGTGCTCAGGCCAGGGTGCAGGTGAATTTCGGCGAAGGCAGCAAGTGGCTGATGTTGGGCTACGCGAAGCTCGAAGCCATATAAGCCTTACGGCGTCCCTGAGGGAGCGGGCTTGCTCGCGAAAGCGGTCTTTCATTCAACACTGCGTTGGCTGACACGCCCTGATCGCGAGCAAGCTCGCTCCCCACAGGGGCTGGCGCTAATCATCGGGATAGCCACATGGGCTCAGGCTTCTTTTCCTCCTGGACATTCTGGGCACTGCTCTCGGCCACTTTTGCCGCGTTGACGGCGATCTTCGCTAAAGTCGGCATCGAAAACGTCAATTCCGACTTCGCCACCCTCCTGCGCACCATCGTGGTACTGGTCAGCCTGGCCTTGATTTTGTACGCCACGGGCCAATATCAGTCATTGGGATCAATATCCGCCAAGAGCTATCTGTTCCTGCTGTTATCCGGCCTGGGCACCGGCGCGTCTTGGCTGTGCTATTTCCGGGCGCTAAAGGTCGGCCCGGCCTCGCTGGTGGCTCCAGTCGACAAGCTCAGCGTGGTGCTGGTGGCAGTGCTCGGCGTGATCCTGCTGGGCGAGAAACTCGACCTGCGTCAATGGGGTGGAGTCGGTCTGATTACGGCCGGTGTGGTGATGCTGGCGTTTCGTCGCTGAGCAAATTTCTCACTGAACCCATCCCGATTTCCTACAGACAAAAGTACATAGCCTTATTGCCTGGACCAAGCTGAACGTAACCTGTCAGGCAAAAGCCCGAAACACTCTCTCGCTAGCCAGTAACACTTCAGCTGTGCAACATGGCGCGCGTGTCTCCACAAACGGGTATTCCCTTTATGAAACGTTTTCTTAGCATCGCCATGGCGTTGTGCATCGGCCTGACGATGAGCCTCGACGCCAACGCCAAGCGCTTTGGTGGTGGCAAAAGCGCCGGCGCTGCGCCGACGCACCAGACCAGCCAGATGGCTCCCTCTTCCTCAGGCATGGGCGGCGCTGCGGCGACTGCCGGTGCCGCTGGCGCCGCTGCCAAGGCCGGCGGTGCTTCGCGCTGGCTCGGCCCTCTGGCCGGCATCGCCGCCGGTGGCCTGCTCGCGTCCATGTTCATGGGCGGCGGCTTCCAGGGCATGCAGATCTTCGACATCCTGATCATGGGCTTGATCGCGTTCGTGATCTTCCGTTTCATCGCCGCTCGTCGCCGCAAGCAGCAAGAGCAATTCGCTCCGGCCGGCGCGCCGATGCAGCGTGAAACGTTCGAGCAAAAGCCTGCGGCCATGGGTTCGATCTTCGGTGGTTCGGCTGCACCGGCTGCCGCCCGTCCGGTAATCAACGCGCCGGCCTGGTTCAACGAACAGAACTTCCTTGAAGCTGCGCGCAGCCACTTCCAGTCGCTGCAGCAGCACTGGGATGCCAACGAAATGGACAAGATCGCCGAGTTCGTGACCCCGCAAATGCTCGAGTTCCTCAAGCGTGAGCGTGCGGATCTGGGCGACGCGTTCCAGTCGACCTACATCGACAACCTCCAGGTGCAACTGGACGGCGTCGATGACCGTGCCGACAAGACTATCGCCACCCTGACTTTCAGCGGTGTGTCGAAGACTTCGCGTTTCGACCAGGGCGAAGTGTTCAGCGAAAGCTGGAACATGGAACGTCCGCAGGGCGACAACCAGCCTTGGCTGGTCGCCGGTATCCGCCAGAACGGCTGATACCCTCTGCGTCAAGCATGCGCTTATGAAAACCCTGGACTCGTCCGGGGTTTTTCTATTTCACGGTTGCATCTATAGCGAGCTACTGTATAAACCGGCCCATATAAACCGCGCCATTCAAGCAAGAGGATCCCGGACGTGGAAGAAATCATCGAACAACTGCGCGAAGCCAACGAACCCGTACCGGTTCCATTGGAGTTGCCTGACGAAGATCTGCTGGTCGAAATCGAAGAACAACTGTTCATCGATATTCCGTTTGTCTTCAAAGAGTTTTTGCTGACCGTCAGCGATGTGGTTTACGGCAGCCTGGAACCCGTGACCGTGACCGACCCACAATCCCACACTTACTTGCCGGAGGTTGCCGCCAACGCCTGGGATGTCGGTGTTGATCGCAGCCGGATCCCGATCTGTCAGGACGGCGACGACTACTACTGTGTCGAGGAAGACGGCACAGTGGTGCTGTGGCAGGCCGAAGAAGAGCTGGATGCCGAAGAAACCTGGGAATCGGTGTGGCACTGGGCGCGGGACGTCTGGCTGGAAAGCTGATCGGCCAAGCGCCCCGGGTGATCAGTGCCCCGACGACTCCTTGTGATTGTCGAGGGTTTCCAGCAAGGCCACCTGCATCCGCGTGTGCACGCGGATGAACCAACGCCAGAGCAGCGCCGCCACGGCGGCCGCGACCACGGCGATCAGCACCAGCAACTTGTTGGTCGGCAAAATACTGGCCGACAAGGCTGCCAGCAGCAGAAAAATCACCAGCAGCGAGAGAATCGGGATCACTTCGCAGATCACCCGGCGCACTCGCTGCGTGTGACGCCCAGCCATCTGCGGCTTCACGCCCATCTCCGCCAGCAACATCGACAGCGCCTTGAGCTTGCGGTACGCCGCAATCAAGAACGGCAGCGACACCAGCAGCGCTCCACCCCAGATCAATGCTTTCTGCCAGCTCGGATCGCTGATCCACTCCTGCATCCAGACCGACAGACGTCCGGCAAAGAACGCCCCGCTAAAGAAGATCGCAATCACCAGCGCCAGATTGACCCCGACCTGCAACAGAATTCGCCGAATCATCGCTGCCAGCATCGCGCCCTCGCCTTGCGGCTGAATGCTGCGCAGCCATTCGCCATACATCCCGAACACTCGCGAGAGACGTTGCGGCATGGCGGCAGACAGCTTGATCGACAGCGGATCAGCGGCGCGAATCAGATAAGGCGTCAGCAGTGTAGTGATCACCGACACTGCCACGGCAACCGGATAAAGGAAGTGACTGGTCACCTGCAAGGTCATGCCCAGTGCCGCGATAATGAAGGAAAATTCGCCAATCTGTGACAGCCCCATCCCTACCCGCAGTGAGGTGCGTCCGTCATTGCCGGCGATAAAGGCGCCGAGGCCGCAGGACAGCATCTTGCCCAGCACCACGGCGACGGTGATGACCGCAATCGGCCACGCATATTGCAGCAGGATCATCGGGTCGAGCATCAGGCCGATGGCCACAAAGAAGATCGCGCTGAACAGATCACGAATCGGCTCGATCAGCCGTTCGATTTTTAGCAGTTGCCGTGACTCGGCCATGATTGCGCCGATCAGGAATGCGCCCAGCACCATGCTGTATTCGAGCTTGACGACCAGCAGGCAAAAGCCGAAACACAGGCCCAGCACGGTGATCAGCAGCATCTCGTTGCTTTCGAATTTGGCGACGTAAGCCAGCAAGCGTGGCACCAACAGAATGCCGATCACCAGCGCAACAATCATGAACAGCGACAGCTTGCCGACCGTGGAGAACACTTCGCCGGAGCTCACCGTGCCGCTGACGGCGATGCTCGACAGCAGGGCAATAATGCCGATGCCGAGGATGTCTTCGACGATCAACACACCGAAGATCAACTGCGCGAAGCGCTCGTTCTTCATTTTCAGATCATTGAGCGCCTTGACGATGATGGTGGTCGAGGAGATCGCCAGGATCGCGCCGAGAAACAGCGAGTCCATGGTGCTCCAGTCAAACCAGCGACCAATCTCATAGCCGATCCAGATCATCAGGACGATTTCGAGGAACGCCGCGATAAACGCCGTGGCGCCGACCTTGAACAGCTTGCGCAGGCTGAACTCAAGGCCCAGGCAGAACATCAGGAAAATCACCCCCAGTTCGGCGAGGGTCTTGATCGTTTCTTCGTCGTGGATGAAGCCGAACGGCGGGGTGTGTGGGCCGATGATGAAACCGGCAACGATGTAACCGAGCACCACCGGTTGCTTGAACCGGTGAAACAGGACAGTTACCACGCCTGCGACCAACATGATCACCGCCAGATCCTGAATAAAGCTGATGGCATGCATGGCGTGGGCTCCTTGATTGGCCAAGCGCGCAGTCAGACGTCAGAGAGGCCTGAGCGTGTTCGGAAAAATCCGCGTTTGTTGTGGGAACGGCCTTTTTACGCGGGTTTTTGCAGGGTAGCACCGCGACTTCGGGCGGGAAGGCAGTGCAATATATGGAAACAGAACGATCCCGGCGTGACGGCGACCTGTCGCCCGGCGTCCCGATAACGGCACTTTTGAAAAGTGACCAGGCACCCGCAGAGGTGCTTCCAGCAATCCAGCCTTGATCCGTGAGAACGTTATGGAACCCGGAAACGCCCAGCTGTCGATGACGGTACTGATGACCCCCGACATGGCCAACTTCTCAGGCAATGTCCACGGCGGCACCCTGCTCAAATACCTCGACGAAGTGGCCTACGCCTGCGCGAGCCGCTATGCCGGCCGCTATGTGGTGACCCTGTCGGTGGATCAGGTGATTTTCCGCGAGCCGATCCATGTCGGCGAACTGGTGACGTTCCTCGCCTCGGTCAACTACACCGGCAACACGTCGATGGAAGTCGGCATCAAAGTGGTGACCGAGAACATCCGCGAACGCTCGGTGCGCCACACCAACAGTTGCTTCTTCACCATGGTCGCGGTGGATGATCAGCGCAAGCCGGCGCCCGTGCCGCCACTGCAACCCCAGAACAGTGAAGACAAGCGTCGTTACATGCAGGCCCAGCAGCGCCGGCAGATTCGTCAGGAGCTGGAGAAGCGTTACCAGGACATCAAGGGCGACGCCTGATCGATCCTTTGGGACGATGTCGCTTTACAGATAGCCTTCGCGATCAAGCCCGCTCCTGCATTTAATCGCAGCGCTCCCATGAGAACGCGGTCGAATGTGGGGGCGGGCTTGCTCGCGAATGGGCGCGATGCGGTCTTACAGACTGATCGCCGTAGCCTCGAACTTCACTCGCGGATGCGCAATTCGGTCCTGCGCCCGCACCAGTTGCAGTTCGTAACTGGCGCACGCCTGAGTCTCCAGCAACACTTCATGCACCGCCGCCGCCGTGAATTCGAACGCGGCCACCAGGCTGTCGCCCAGCAGCACCCGTGCCAGGAACAGACCGGACGTCAGATCGCCCACGCCCACCGGCTGGCGCGGGAACGCCAGCAACGGACGGCGCAGATGCCAATTGCCCTCGGCAGTCACCAACAACATCTCGAAGCCATCCGCCGGTTTTCCCGGGTAATCCAGATGTTTGACCAGCACCGCTTTCGGCCCGCGCGCCAACAATGCCCGCGCCATCGCCAGGCAATCGAACAAGGACTGCGGCTTGCGCCCGGAGAAGCTGTCCAGTTCCAGTTGGTTCGGACACATAATGTCCGCCACCGCGGCCGCCTCTTCCAACAAGAAGTCGCTGACCTCCGTCGGCACGCGGCACCCCTTCTGCGGGTGCCCCATCACCGGATCACACAGATAAAGCGCCTTCGGGTTGACCGATTTGATGCGCGCAACGCCGCTGAGAATCGCCCGCCCCTGTGCGGCGCTGCCCAGATACCCCGAGAGCACCGCATCGCAGTTGCCCAGTTCGCCAATCGCAGCGATGCCTTCGACCAGTTCGGGAATCTGCTGAGGCGACAGCACTTCACCAGCCCACTGACCGTATTGGGTGTGGTTGGAGAACTGCACGGTGTTGAGTGGCCAGACATTCACCCCGACCCGCTGCATCGGGAAAACCGCTGCACTGTTACCGGCGTGGCCAAACACCACATGGGACTGAATGGCGAGCAGATGAGGCGTACGTTTCATTCGGGTTTTTCCGTAAAACGATTGAAATTCAAGCCGCGCAGTATGCGACGAAACGCAGTCTGTACGACAGACCGGCGACGCAGTTAAGCTGACGCCATCTTTTGGAGTTTGATGTTGATGCTGACCCTCGAAAACATCTTTGTGTTGATGCTGTTTGCCGCTGCCGGCGCGTGGCTTTGGCACAACCACGGCTTGCGCGAGCGAGCGCTGGAGCGGGTCAAGCAGCATTGCCTGAACGTGCGCGTCGAGTTGCTCGACGGCAACGTTGCGCTCAAGAAGATCGGCTTGATCAAGGACGCCAACGGTCGCCGACGTCTGGCGCGGGTGTACACCTTCGAATTCACGGTGACCGGCGAAACCCGCCACAACGGCACCATCACCCAGTTTGGCGCCCACAGCGCGCAGATCGAACTGGCACCCTACCCGGCGCCGTTCGACGATACGCCGCCCGTGGTCGAAGTCCACAAGCCTCGCGCCGAAGTGATCGAACTGAGTCAGTGGCGGCAGGAACACACCAAATGGAAGCCGTGAATCAGCGCGTCTGAATCCGGCACTGCGCTAATCCTGCCTGCAGTTGATCGATATTCTGCGAGTCGGCGAAGATCAGCTCGATTCGCGAATCCTTTCGCCATTCACTGGTTTGCCAAGTCAGCTCGGCGTTATCCAGAGCATTCGCCGAAACCCAACCGTCGGCGCTGTGGATAACCAGTTTGGCCCTGGCCCAGACAAGACTTTGAAGCCAAACAGCCATTCGCTGCTGATCGAACGTCTGGCTCGGATGCCAGCGCCATCCCATGCTCCAACCGCCCTCCTGCGCCTGACTCAGGCAAATCGGTAGCGTCGGATCGCTCCAGACCGCCGGCATCTGCGCCAACCCTTTGGGCGCGACCCAGTTATCCACACCCGCCACCGCTTGCACGGCCAGGCCCGGCAGTTCGCTCAAGGGCAGTTGCGCCTGTTGCGTCCAGATCAGCCTGACGGGCGGCAACTGACTGGCTATTTTCTGGCGGGCGCTCCCATCCAGGCCTTCAGCCTTGTTCAGCAACAGTAAACCGGCACGGTCCAACGCTTGCTGTTGCGCTGTCGGCAGCGCTTTCCCCGCGTTGAGCGACTGGGCATCCAGCACCAGCACACACGGTTGTATCGCCAGTACGCCCTGCCATGGCGCTTCGCTCAGCTGTTCAAGTAACTGCGCGGGATGGCCCAGCCCGGAAGGCTCGATAAACAGCCGATCCGGTTTGGCCTTGCGCAGCAAACGTCCAAGGCCGACCTGAAACGGCGCACCATTCACGCAACACAAACAGCCTCCGGCCACTTCACCCAGTGCGATACCATCGCCATCGCGGGTCAACAGCGCGGCGTCGAGGCCGATCTGGCCGAACTCGTTGATGAGCACGGCCCAGCGTTCACCGACCGGTCGTTGCGCCATGAGCTGGCGAATCAGACTGGTCTTGCCGGCGCCCAAAGGGCCGGCGATGACATGGGTAGGAATGTTCTGCAACATGGCCGGGAATTTTCTGAGGAGAGCGAAGATGCGTTGGAGGGGATGGTCGTTGTTGCTGATGCTGGTGTCGAGCGAAGTGTTGGCCCAGGCCTGCGTGGTGCACAGCCAGAGCGAGCGGCTCGACGTCAAAGTCTGCCAGCAGAACCGCAACATCCCGGAAAAACTGTTCAACGACGGCCTCTGCCAACCCTCGCTGGCCGGGCAAAAAGTCGAGGTGCAGTACCTCGACCAGTGCCCGTCCGGAGCCTTCGGCGTGTGCAGCAACGCGCAAGTCGCCAATATGCCCTATCGCCAGGATACTCACTATTACGGCGTGGCCACGGATGCCGCTTATCTACAGCCCTATTGCGAGGGGCAGAGCCAAGGCAAATGGCTCAAGCCTTGAAGCGTTAGCCGAGCCAGTCGAGGGTCAGAATCAGCCGACGCTCGCCGGCCGCCGGCTGGGGCGAGCGATGAATCAAGCCAAAACCTTCATTGCCGTGCCACTTTTCGCCCTTGAATAACGCGACTTCACCGCTGGCCAGTTGCTGGATCTGTGCCGAGTCTTGCGGCTGCGAATTCGCCTGGCCCAGTTGCTGACGATCCATCGTGCCTTCTTTGAGCCATTGACTGCCGACACCCGCATACGTGGTGATCAGCCGTACCGGCACATGATCAACGTGAAAACGCGGACACATGGCCTTATCCAGCACCCGCAGACGCAAGCCGATACGCCGGGCGCCGAGCAGACAGGCGAAGGCGCTGACCAGCCACTTCAGGTCTGCGATAAAGCCCTCGTAACCCTGCAGATCGCGAAATCCGCCCGCCAACCCGGTGAGATCCGGCTCGGCCTCTTCATCAGCCATCTCCAGGCACAGCGACTCCGCCAAGGGTTCGTTGAGTGACAGTAGCAAATCAGCGAAATCAGCGATGTGCCGCGGTAGTTGCCGCTGCCAGACCGCCAGGTTTGTTTCGTCCTCAAGAATGCGTGCCAGCACTTTGGGCGTGGGCCCCTGATGCTGATAGCGGGTGCAGTTTTGCAACATGTTGAGCGCAAGCATCAGGCGGCCTCTTCATGCCAGGGACCGAACGGATCCGGCATCGATCGCCAACCTTCGACGCCGATCGCCATTTCATCATCGTTCAGCAAACACTCGTCGAGTTCGGCAGAAAGCTGCACGAAATCGATGTTCTGACCGATAAACACCAACTCCTGACGGCAGTCTCCGACGCTGGCGGTCCAGTTTTCCATGATCGCGGCGGTACTGTCCTGATCCTGCGGCCATTGGTTTTTCGGCACGAAACGCCACCAGCGTCCGGCAAAACCATGGCGCATCAAACCACCGGCCTGGGACCAACTGCCCGCGTCAGCAGGCTTGCTCGCCAGCCAGAAGAAGCCTTTGGAGCGCAGCAATTTGCCGTTGAGCCACGGACGATCAATGAAGTTGTAAAAACGCTGCGGGTGGAAGGGGCGGCGCGCGCGATAGGCGGTAGAGGCGATGCCATATTCATCCGTTTCCGGGACGTGCTCACCGCGCAGCTCCTGCAACCAACCGGGGGCTTGCGCAGCTTTTTCAAAATCGAAACGACCCGTGTTGAGAATTTTGTCCAGCGGCACTTCGCCCATGACCATCGGGATTATTTCGGCCTGAGCATTGAGGCGTTTGAGGATGGCGATCAGTTGTTCGCGCTCGCTCTGGCTGATCAGATCGATCTTGCTGATCAGCAACACGTCGGCGAACTCGACTTGCTCAATGAGCAGATCAGTGATGGAGCGCTCGTCCTCCTCACCGAGGGTTTCACCACGGGAGGCAAGGCTTTCGGCGGCCTGGTAGTCGAGGAGAAAATTCATGCCGTCGACGACTGTGACCATGGTGTCGAGACGGGCGATGTCAGCGAGGCTCTGTCCCTGCTCATCGCGGAAGGTGAAGGTCTCCGCCACCGGCAGTGGCTCGGAGATCCCCGTTGACTCGATCAACAAGTAATCGAAGCGGCCATCACGGGCGAGCTTGCTGACTTCCTCAAGCAAGTCCTCACGTAACGTACAGCAGATACAGCCGTTACTCATTTCCACGAGTTTTTCTTCGGCGCGGTTCAGGCTGACATCGCGCTGGACTTCGCTGCCATCAATGTTGATTTCGCTCATATCATTGACGATGACGGCGACGCGCAAACCGTTTCGATTACGTAGTACGTAATTCAAAAGTGTACTTTTACCGGCGCCAAGAAATCCGGAAAGTACGGTGACGGGCAATTCGGCTGACATTGGATAATCCTCATTAGATAGCAGCCGATCAACGCATTGGTTGCGCATAACGTTTTCTAGCCCCCACACGACAGGTTCGTGGAAGGTGAACGCTTGAAATCGGCCGGCTCAGGCTCAGTTCAAATTAATGTTATATTATAACAATATGAATAGACCAGCCCGCCTCTTGCCCAAAACGACGAAGAGCAGGAAGCTGCAACCCCTCTCACGCCCGGGAAACGCTATGAAAAATGCCCTGAAATGCTCGCTATTGAGCCTCACGCTGTTAACGACTGGCAGCGTTTGCGCGCAAATTCCGGAGCTCGCCAAGTGCACACGCAGCGCTAATCTGCTGGCCTGCGTCGATGCCGATGGCAACGCCTATAGCGTCAATACGGTAGGCAACACGCTCTATCTACGCGGCTTTGAAAAAAGCAGCCAGCGTTACTGGGCGCAAACCAACAGTCGGTTCGGTCAACTGACGTTCTTCACCGGCGTCGCCTCCGACGGGGAAGCCTGGGTGGGCTATACCCGTCGGGTTGGTTGGACGACTATCAACCGCTTCTCCAGTTCGGGCGGTAGCAGCGCGAAGTTCACTTGTAGCCGAATCACCGGCTGCTAGGCCTGCGTTTTTTGCCGGGTCTGCTGCCACGCGAGGTAGCTGTCGATGGGCGGATTTTTTTCAAAGTAGCGCTGCAGCCCGTCAAATAATCCATCAGCGACGGCCTGTTGATGCCGCGTCGTGACCAGCCGCTGACTGTCACGCACGTTGGAAATAAAGCCGGTTTCCACCAGGATCGAGGGCACATCTGGCGACTTCAAAACCGCGAAGCCTGCTTGCTCGACGCGTTTTTGGTGCAGCGTAGTAATGCCTGCAAGACTGCCGAGAACCGTTTTCCCAAGCTGCAAACTAGCTGCGATCGTCGCGTTCATCGACATGTCGAGAATCACCCCGGCGAGCATCGGATCCTTGTCTTTGAGGTTGAGCAGACTGGTGGCGCCGAGCAGATCGACACCGTTTTCGCGTTGCGCCATAAAGCGGGCAGTCGCTGATGTCGCGCCACCTTCAGACAGGCAATACACCGACGCGCCAGAGGCCGTCAGACGCGGCGCCGCATCGGCGTGTACCGAAATGAACATGTCGGCCTTGTGCTGACGAGCGATCTCGACACGCTTGCGCAAAGGCACGAAGAAGTCGTCGTTGCGCACCAGCTTCACGTCAAAACCTTTCTCTTTTTTCAGACGTTTGGCGAGCAACTTCGCGATGGATAACACCACATCCTTTTCCCGCTCTCCCTTGGCGCCGACTGCACCAGGGTCCTTTCCACCATGCCCAGGGTCGACAACCACGATGATGTCGCGCTTTGGATGAACCTTATCCAAGGATGTTTCACGTGGAACCATTGGCACTGCAAGGGACTGCTTGGCGCTGACCAAATCCAACACAAGCCGATGCCCCTGACCCTCCTGTGGCGCCAGAAGGAAGCTGTTCAGCAGTACAGGACGGCTCAAATCGAGAACAATCCGCGTATCGCCACGGCCAAAAACGCCGGATCTGATAGATCGAATTACGGTGTTTTTTAACGCTAACTGACTGAAATCTGCGCTGACACTGGCCCCACTGAAATCAATAATGAGTCGCTCCGGAGCACTGAGCGTGAAGGTTTTGTAGCGTACCGGTCCGCTTAAATCGAAGACCAAACGCAGCTTTTCATCTGAACGCCAGAGTCGAGCGTTGCGGATTTGCGTAGCTGACACGCTGAAAGGGAGGGCGAAGGCCGCACTGGCCAGAATCAAATTGAGCAAGTGACGTCTGTGCATATGAAAGCCTGTTCATGAAAAAGACATCGTGATTTGAATTGTTATAATGTAACATCTAATTCAATCAACACGATGGTCCCGAACATGAATTCGATGACACTCCCGGATATCGCCGCGCAGACGGCTCGCCAAGCTTTACCTCTCGAATGGGTGGGCATGTGCGGCATTGAGTTACCCGTGTTGCTGGAAGGCCAACGTCTGAGCGCCAAGGCGGATGCCGGTGTGAGTCTCGATGACGGTGAAGCACGCGGCATTCATATGTCGCGACTCTATGTGTCGTTAGCGGCCCTCGAACACACAAACCTCTCCCCCGGTTTTTTGCGCCAAATACTCCGGCATTTTCTCGATAGCCATGACGGCCTATCCAAAAATGCCTACCTGAATATCCACACCGATCTGCTATTGAAACGCCCCGCTTTGGTGAGCCCGCTGGCCGGGTGGCGATCCTACCCAGTGACCCTTTCAGCCAGCCTGAAAAACGAAATGTTCCACGTGGAACTCAAAATTGACGTGCAATATTCCTCGACGTGCCCTTGCTCTGCAGCACTGGCGAGGCAACTGATCCAGCAACAATTCATTGATGACTTCGCTAACAAACCGCTGCAACACGCCGACGTTTTGTCTTGGCTCGGTACGAACAAAGGCATCGTCGCCACGCCACACAGCCAACGCAGTACCGCACAATTACACGTGCACCTCGATGAATTTATCGATGAGCTGCCGATGAGCACGATTATCAACGATGCTGAAGCAGCCCTCGGCACCGCCGTCCAAACCGCTGTGAAACGTGCTGACGAACAAGCCTTCGCCTTGGCCAACGGACAGAATCTGATGTTCTGCGAAGACGCCGCTCGCCGACTGAATCTGGCCTTACGCCGCTCACCGGGCGTCAACGCCTTTCACCTGCGAGTGATTCACGCAGAAAGTCTGCACGCCCATGACGCCGTCGCCGAAAGTCGTTGGCACCGGGAGAACGCATGATCCGCTGCCAATCCTTGAGCTGGGGCGCACCCGGCCAGCCGCTGACTTCGCCTCTGAGTCTGGAATTCGAAACAGGCAGTCTTACCGCGATCATTGGCGCCAACGGCTGCGGCAAAAGCAGTTTGTTGAAAGTGATGGCGGGCCTGCAAAAACCCCTGGCAGGCCACGTCACCCTGAGCGTTCCACGGCAGAGCGGACTGTCCTTCCTCCCACAACAACAGCATTTGGACCGGCAATTCCCGATTAGCCTGGAAGAGCTCGTGGCCGCCGGATTCTGGGGACGCAGACTGTCGACAACATTGCGTGCCCAGCGCCTCAAAACCGCACTGGAAGACTGGCACCTTGGTGGACTCGAGCGCCGTCCACTCATGGCGCTATCGGGCGGCGAATTACAACGCGCCCTGCTCGCTCGACTTAGCCTGACGGACACACCTGTGCTACTGCTGGACGAACCCCACGCCGCACTCGATGAACTCGGTCAGCAGTTACTCTGGCAACACATCCACGCATGGCATGCAGAGGGACGCACACTCGTCGTGGTGTGTCATGACCTGAGCGCCGTGCGCCAACACATCCCCCAAACCTTGCTGATCAAAAACACTGGCTGCATCTACGGTCCGAGCGCCGAACTGATCCGGCAAACACCTCATACGCAGGTGGCCTGATGCTCACCGTCGCCCACTTCTGGCAGCCGTTCAGCGAGTTCGTCTTCATGCGTCGCGCCTTGTTAGGCGGGCTGGTATTGGCCTGCAGCACCGCCCCCCTGGGTGTGTTTCTGATCTTGCGGCGCATGAGCCTGATTGGTGACGCCGTCGCCCACGGCATCCTTCCCGGCGCCGCATTGGGCTTCTGGTTCGCCGGCCTGAGTCTGCCCGCGCTGACACTCGGCGGCCTCGGTGCCGGTTTGACCATGGCCGGTCTCGCCGCGTGGATCACCCGACGCACGGGCCTGCGCGAAGACGCCAGCCTGGCGGCGATCTATCCAATCTCCCTGGCCGCCGGCGTGCTCATTCTTGGCGTGGCCGGCAAACGCCTCGACCTTTTGCACCTGCTGTTCGGCTCGGCCCTGGCCGTCGATGGACCAACCCTCAATGGCATGTTGTGGGTCTCGGCGCTGAGCCTGATGGCCATGACGCTCATCTACAAACCGCTGCTGCTCGATACCCTCGACCCTCTATTTTTGCGAACCGTCAGCCGCCTCGGCCCGCTCGCCCATGGTGTGTTTCTGACGCTGGTTGTACTGAATCTGGTGATCGGTTTCCAGGCGATCGGTGCGCTGATGGTGGTCGGGCTGATGATGCTTCCCGCTGCGGCCTCACGATTCTGGAGTCGACGCCTCCCCATCCTGATCGCCGTTGCAGCAACCCTGGGTTGCCTGTCGGTATGGCTCGGTTTGTTGCTGTCGTTCTATTACTCACTGCCCAGCGGCCCCGCCATCGTGCTGGTCGCCGGGGCAGGTTATCTGCTGTCCGTGGTGTTCGGACCGGTGCACGGCTTGTTGCGCCGCCCGCCTTTGCTCACATCCCAATGAGGTGTTTCCCGATGCGCGCTCTACTCGTGCTGTTCAGCCTGATGCTATCGATGTCGTTGTCGGCGGCAGAAAAATTGCCAGTGGTCACCAGCTTCAGCATCCTCGCCGACATGGTGCATCAGGTCGGCGGCGAGCATATCCAGATCACCAACATGGTCGGCCCGGACGCTGACGCACACACCTATGAGCCGACACCGGACGATGCCAAAGCCCTGCTCACGGCCAAACTGATCATCAAGAACGGGCTCGGTTTTGAACCATGGCTGGATCGTCTGGTGACCAGCACTGAGACCAAAGCCTCGGTCGTCAGTGCCAGTCACGGCGTGATTCCACGTTCGCTGGATGAGGACGGCGAGACCGTTCCCGACCCGCACGCCTGGCATAATCTGGCCAACACTGAGCTGTACATCGCCAACATCACCAAGGCACTGATCGCGGCTGACCCGGCGAACAAAGCCGATTACGAGCGCAACAGCAAAACCTACCTGACGCACATCTACGCCCTCCTCGCCGAAGCCAAGGCCAAACTGGGTTCGCTACCGCCGGGCAATCGCAAGATCGTCACCAGCCATGATGCCTTCGGTTACCTCGGTCAGGCCTACGGTATCGACTTCATGGCTCCCCAGGGGCTGTCGACCGAACGCGAACCTTCCGCCGCAGAAGTCGCGGCACTGATCACCCAGATCCGCCAGGCCCACGTCAAAGCGGTGTTCATGGAGAACATCAAGGACGCTCGCCTGCTCAAACAGATCGCCGACGAAAGCGGCGCGCACATCGGTGGCACGCTTTACTCGGACGCCCTCGCCGCGAGTGGCCCGGCCAGCACCTTCACCGGCTTGTTCGAATACAACCTCAACACCCTTTACGACGCGCTGAGCCGACCATGATCCGCAAAAATCCTTCAGGTGATTTACCGCACATTGCCGAATCGGCCTATGTCGACAAAACCGCGATCATCTGCGGCAAAGTGGTGATCGGCGAAAACGTCTTCGTCGGCCCGTACGCGGTCATCCGTGCGGACGAGGTGGATGCATCGGGCGGGATGGAGCCGATCACCATCGGCGCCAATTCGAACATTCAGGACGGTGTAGTGATCCACTCAAAGTCCGGTGCCGCGGTGACCATCGGCGAGTTCAGCTCCATCGCCCACCGCTCGATCGTGCACGGCCCGTGCGTGGTCGGCGACCGGGTATTCATCGGCTTCAACAGCGTGTTGTTCAACTGCGTGGTTGGCAGTGGCTGCGTGGTACGCCATAACTCCGTGGTCGATGGCCGCGATTTGCCAGACGCGTTCTATGTGCCCTCCACCACCCGCATCGGCCCGAACACCGACCTGTCGTTATTCGCGCCGGTGAGTGTCAGCGCGTCGGAGTTTTCCGAAGACGTGGCGCGTACCAACGTCGATCTGGTGCGCGGCTACAAAGCCCTGCAGAACGAGTTCTGACCCCTCATTTTGATAAGGCTTTAAAGACGCGTTTACGAACAAGCCCGCTGCCACAAGGTCAACACTAGACCGGTGGCAGCGGGCTTGCTCGCGAAGCATTTAAGCTCTTGGTTTGACGGCGCCGCAATCCTGGCCCAGCCATACCGCGCGGGTTTCCAGACTGCCCTTCTGATTGATACCGATGGCGTTGAACGTACCGTTGGCGACCGTGGTGAATTCACGATCACTGAGGAACGTGGCCACGCCAGTGCCCTGCGCTCTCGGGCAACTGAAGCGGAATTTCCATTGGTTGCCGCTACGCTCGGTGATCTGTTGCTTGCAGCCCGATTGCGGATCAGCCAACGGAATATCATCGGTCGCCACTTGCTGCGGCGTCAGGCAGGCGCGGATGCCTTTACCGCCAATATTGATCCCGTTCTTTTCCAGCGCTGCCCGCTGTTGGGGAGTCATCTGTCCCTGGAGTTGGCCAAGGATCGATTGCACATCCATCGGTTGATCATCGACTTTCACATTGCTCGAGGTCATTTCCCACAGCCCCGGCTGCAGCATCTGCGCCTGAGCCATCACCGGCATTGCCAAACCCAGGCCCAGCGCCAAACCCAGCAGACGAACGTTCATCGATAAACTCCTGATCAGTAGTGGCCGTTAGACGTCAGCCGATTGCTTCGGTTCATGCACCAATTAAATAGCGACATTCGCGATAGAACATGGTCTGTTAAGCATTGAATCTTGCGGAGCAAGGCTGCCCCATGGATTATTTTGGACCGCACATTTTCGGTTATATGATCGCCCTGATACACACCCTCGGATTGATCGCCGCGATTCATGCGGTGTTGACCGTGCGCACGGCTCAGGGCTCGATCGCCTGGGCATTGTCACTGATCTTCATTCCCTACCTGACGCTTATTCCTTACCTGGTGTTCGGACGCAGCACATTCGATGGGTACATCAAGGCGCGACGCCAGGCCAACGAACAGATGCGCCAGGCCATCTCCGAGCTGAACTGGCGTCCATGGGTAGAAGAAGCCCTGACTGCCCGCGCCTCGAATGCCTACGCCTCGCTACGCGCCATGCCCAAACTGGGCCGCATGCCGTGCCTGGCAAACAACCAAGTACAGTTGTTGGTGAATGGCACAGACACCTTCGATGCAATTTTTCATGCCATCGATCAAGCCCGCGAGGCGGTACTGATCCAGTTCTTCATCATTCATGACGACCGACTTGGCCAACGCCTGCGCGATTTGCTGCTCAAGAAAGCCGCCGAAGGCGTGACCATCCATTTGCTCTTCGACGGCATCGGCAGCCACGCCCTGCCCCACAGCTATGTGCAGGCATTGCGTGATGGCGGCGTCGAAGTCAAAGCCTTCGCCACACGCAGCGGCTGGCTCAACCGCTTTCAGGTCAATTTCCGTAACCACCGCAAAATCGTCGTGGTCGATGGTGTGATCGGGTTTGTCGGCGGGCATAACGTCGGCGATGAATACATGGGGGAGAAACCACCGTTGGCGCCATGGCGCGACACTCATGTGCAGGTGCGAGGCCCGGTGGTGGCGTGCATGCAGGAATCCTTTGCCGAAGACTGGTTCTGGGCCGCGCGAACGTTACCGCCGCTCATCTTGCCGGATGAGTACCCCGACGATGGCGTGCTTTGCCAACTGCTCGCCAGTGGGCCGGCGGACGCTTATGAAACCTGTTCCCTGTTTTTCGTCGAAGCCATTCATGCCGCGACAGAACGGGTGTGGATCACCAGCCCTTACTTCATTCCTGACGAAGCCGTATTCGCGGCGTTAAGGCTGGCGGTTTTACGCGGTGTAGATGTGCGCTTGCTGCTGCCTTCGCGTCCCGATCACCGTATCGTCTATGCCGCCTCCAGCCTCTATGCATTTGAAGCGGTTCGGGCAGGCGTGCGCGTATTCCGCTACCAACCGGGGTTCCTGCATCAGAAAGTCGTGTTGATCGACAGTGAGATCAGCGCCATCGGCAGCGCCAATCTGGACAACCGCTCGTTCCGGCTGAATTTCGAAGTGATGCTGCTGACCGTCGACAGCGATTTTGCCGCCAACGTGGAACACATGCTCAACGAGGATTTCGAGCAAGCCTTTGAGATCGCCAAAGAAGAAAGCCGGAAGATCCACCGCCTGCAACAACTCGGCATGCGGATCGCCCGGCTTATTTCACCGATTCTCTAAACGCTCCCTCCTACAGGTTGAGGGAGCGGTGGCTATCAAGGGTGGTAGATGTCGTCACGGGTCCAGGGCAGTTCATGGCTGCCATCGGCGTGCGCTTTCACCGCGAGAATCTGGTGCAGATTGATCCAGCCATGCGCAAATGCGTAAGCACAGCCGGCCAGGTACAGGCGCCAGATGCGCAGCGCCTGATCAGGCACCAGCTTCGCGGCGGCTTCGAGGTTGTCCTCCAGCCGCTCGCTCCAGTGATCGAGCGTACGGGCGTAATGCAGGCGCAGGCTTTCGACGTCGACAATCTCCAGCCCGGCTTCGCTGATCTCGCCCGAGATCATTGCCAGGTGCGGTAGCTCGCCGTTGGGGAATACATATTTCTCGATGAACTCCCCGGCACCACGCCCCACCGGACGACCATCGGTGTGCTTGGCGGTGATGCCATGGTTCATCACCAGACCGCCCTCCTTCACCGCGCCAAACAAGATTTTGCAGTATTCGGCGAGATTGGCGTGGCCGACGTGCTCAAACATACCGACGCTGACCACTTTGTCGAAACGCCCGTCCTGGGGCAGATCGCGGTAGTCGAGCAGTTGCAGTTCGATCAGGTCTTCCAGGCCTTCGGCTTTCACCCGCTCGTGGGCCAGTTCCAGTTGCGCGTTGCTGAGGGTGATGCCCAACACCTTGGCGCCGAACTCCCGGGCGGCGTAACGCGCCAGGCCGCCCCATCCACACCCGACATCCAGCAAATAGTCGCCTGGCTGCAAACGTAGCTTGCGACATAGATGCCGGAATTTGGCTTGTTGCGCCTGTTCAAGCGTTTCGCTGCCGGTCTCAAAGTAAGCGCAGGAGTACGCCATGTCGCTGTCTAGCCAGAGCTGGTAGAACGCGTTGGACAGGTCGTAATGATAGGAGATGGCTTTGGCGTCGGTTTCCTTGTCGTGCAGCGAGCGTACCGGATTGGTGTCGTCATCCTCATCGAACAAAGCAGTGCTCCACTCGTCACAAACACGGATGACCTCGGCAATCGAACCTTCCAGTTCGAGCTTGCCCTCGACAAACGCCGCCCCCAGCGCATCGAGGCTTGGATGGGTCAATTGCGAAACCATCTGGGGATCCTTGACCACGATGGTGACACTGGGCGATGGCCCGAGATTGAACTCATGGCCATCCCAAAGTCGCAGACGAAGCGCAAGCTGCAGATTCTGTAAGGCCGGTGGAAGTTGCGCGAGCATGGAAAACTCCCCCTGTTTCAGACGTCAAATCTGAGGGTAGACCATCCTTGAAAAATAGCAGGCTATCGATTTAATTAGCCTTATCTATTGTGGCGAACGCTCTAACAGGCCTTCCTGCACCCACTGTTTCAACCAGGTCACGGCCTGAAGTGGAGCGCCCTCTTCATAGATGACTGCTAACTCGGCGCACAGTTCGGCGAAACTCCAGCCTTCGTTTACCAAACCATTCAGAGCCTTGGCCTCGGCAGATTCCAGACTGCGGTAATGACAGATCAGATCGTTACGCCAGATCAGGTAGATCTGAGGGGTTTGAAGTGGCTGGCTGGGCGGGAAATCGGTTTGTTCCTTAACGGAACGCCACAGGGCGACGCTGTTGAACCGGCATTCCAGCCACTGAACGCACGGCGCGAGTTTGACCCGCAGCGTTGGCCATTCTTGCGCGGACAGCATCGTCATGGTTTCCAGATTTAACGGCTCACCCGCTGGCGCATCGAAAGCCAAAGTGAATGCCCACTCGAGCCTCGCCATTTCAGCCAAAGGCGCACTGTGTTCAGGCACCAGATGCTCGCGAATAAACCCCTCGAAACCTTTACCCAACCAACGCAGGCTGTAATGCGCCGACGGGTATTGACGCAGGTACGCGGTGGCGAGCGAGTCGAACGCCTCGTCGCCCATCCAGTACCAGATCACCGGAAAATCGTTGCGCAACACTTCCAGTAGACGGGCCTGATAAGCGTTGTGATAGATCGCCAGACCGGTGCCGACATCCAGCGTAGGCCCGCCGATCAGGCTGGCGCCCAGCAGCGGTTGGGCTGTGGCCGCCTCATCCAGCAAATACGACTCGAATGCCAATTGCCATTCTTTCAGGCGCATTGCTGTCTCCCGGCCAGAACCCTTTCACCCAGCGCCCGCGCCTTTTGCAGTTCATCGAGCAACTCTTCAAAAGGCGGAAAGTGATCGTCACGTTCCAGCAAAGTAGCCACCGGCCCGAAGTGCTCCAACGTACGTTGATACAACGCCCAGACGGGGTCGCTCACCGGTTGGTCATGGGTATCGATGACGTAATCGCCGTAGTCGCTGTGTCCCGCCAGATGCAGTTGACGCACCTTGTCGGTCGGCAGGCTGTGAATGAACGTCCACGGATCAAAACCATGATTGCGAGAACTGACGTAGACATTGTTGACGTCCAGCAGTAACTCACAACCGCTCTGCCGACTCAGGGCAGCAAGAAATTCCCATTCCGTGAAATCATCTGAGGCAGCTCGGACATAGCTGGAGACGTTCTCCAGCACCAATGGCCGCTGCAAAACGTCCTGAACGTGGCGCACGCGTTCGGCAATGTATTCAAGACTTTCTTCGGTGTAAGGCAGAGGCAGCAAATCGTGCAACTGATGAGCGTTGCCGCGACTCCAGCACAAGTGATCGGAGATCCACGCGGGGTTGACCCGTTCGGCCAGTTGCTTGAGTTGTTTCAGATAGTCCACATCGAGGGCATGTGGCCCGCCGATGGAGAGTGAAACGCCATGCATCACCAGCGGATAACGCTCGGCAATGGCGTCCAGGTAATACAGGGCTTTACCGCCCTGCACCATGAAATTTTCGGAGACCACTTCAAACCAGTCCACGTTCGGCGACTGTTCGAGGATCTGCTGGTAGTAAGCGCTACGCAATCCCAGGCCATAGCCGAGGAAGGGGTCAGAGGCGGACATGTGCAGACTCCTGTTAAAAAGTGGCCGCAGTGGCGTGAGCCACTGCGGCGGCACTTGCCGGTCAGTTATTCGCCGACCTTGCCACCTGCTTTTTCGCAATCCGCTTGAGTCATGGCTTTGAAACCCTGGCCTTTGCAGGAGCCTTGGCCTTTGCAAGCATGGTCTTTGGTTTTGCAGTCGTTCTGGCCTTTGCAGGCAGTCACGCCGTAGCAGTGAACGTTGGCATCAGCGGCCATCGCATTGGTGGCGACACCGGCAAACAGAGTGGCAGCGGCCAAAGCGAGAGCGGCACCAGCAGCAGCGGTCTTGATAGTCATTTTTCTTATCCTCGGTAATCGTCAGGGATGTCGGCTGGACGGTTTGTTCAGTCCCGACATAGCACTAGAGAGCGCTACCCCGACGGCGTTACAGAGGCCTAAAAAAAACTTAAATATCGTCTCTGAGCTTGAGCAACGGTTCCTGAAAACGCAGCAAACGCCCGGCGTTGCCCAGCACCAATAGCGTACTGAGGTTATGCAGCAACGCGGCAATCATCGCCCCGGCGCCACCCAGCCAGCCGAATGCAGCGAACACGACGATGGCCAGCGTCCAGCCCAGACCGATGATCACGTTGACCTGCAATGTCCTGCGGCACTGACGGCTTAGTCGCACGCAGGTGCCGAGCCGACGCAGATCACTGCCGATCAGCACGATGTCCGCCGAGGCCAACGCGATATCCGCACCACCCGCCCCCATCGCGACGCCAACCACGCCAGCCTTGAGCGCGAGCGAGTCGTTGATGCCGTCACCCACCACCATGGGCCGGAAGCCGTTGTCGATTTCCTTGAGCACGCGATTGAGCTTGTCCTCGGGCAAGGCTTGGGCTTGAACCTCCTGCAGACCGACATCCCTGGCCAAGGTCTGGGCGACGCTTTGCCGATCACCGGTCAGCAACAACTGCCGGCCCAGGCCCAGCTCTCGTAATTCGCCAAGTGCAAAACGCGCTTCCGGTTTAACCGTGTCGGCCAACAACAACCAAGCGAGAAACTCACCGTTCAGCGCCAGGCCGGCAATCGGCCCGTCATGTTCAGGAACCGGCGTTGTGGCGATAGCCAATTGCGCGAACAACTCCGGCCGCCCGAGTGCCGCCTCGCCCTGCCTGGTCGTGGCGACGACACCAAGCCCCTGCCGCTCGTGAATATCGCTAAGCGACAAGTATTCTTCCTGGGTAACCAGCCCGGCAAGCGCACGACTGACCGGGTGACTGCTCGCCGCGCCAAGACTGGCAGCCAGCGCCATGACAGAGGATGAATCCGCGCGAGCACTGTCGATCGACTGCAAGCGTAAAGTGCCGTAAGTCAGGGTCCCGGTCTTGTCGACCACCAGGGATGTGAGGTCGGCCAGCTCTTCGAGGAACGCCGAACTGCGGATCAGTATCCCGTGGCGAGCCGCCACCGCAACACCGGCAATCGCCGTGGCCGGTGCCGACAACACCAAGGCGCACGGACACGCCGCCACCAGCACCGCGAGCATCGCCTGCGCATCGTGGGTGATAAACCAGGTCACCGCCGCTAGCAGCAACACCAGCACCATGTAGCTGCCGGCATAACGTTCGAGCAACCGGGTGATCGGCGGCTTCGAGCGCTCGGCGTTTTGCATCAGTGCGATGACTTTACCCAGGGTCGACTCATCGCCCGTACGGGTCACTTCGACGCGCAGCAAACCGTCGAGATTGATCGCGCCACCGAACACGGTCATACCGACACCCGCCTCAACCGGTACGGACTCACCGGTAATCGACGCGGTGTCCAGGCTAGCTTGACCGAAAAGCACCCGGCCGTCCGCCGGGATGCGATCACCGGCCCGCACCTCAACCATGTCGCCGGATTTGAGCGTGCCGTTATCCACTTCGATGATCGAACCGTCAGCCTGAATCTTGCGCGCATGGCTGCGGGTCAATTGACCGAGGGCGTGAATTGCTTCCTGCGAACCGATGACACTGCGCTCCTCCAGCACATGACCAAAAATCATGATGATCGGCAGCAGCGCCGCCGTCAGTAGATCGCCCGTCGCCCAGGCCCCCATCATCGCCAGGGCAATCAGTTGATCGGTAATGCCGTGCAGGCTCGGATAACGCAGGCTGTACCACGCCGAGCGCATGACCGGCACGGCCACCAACACAGAAGCAAAACCGAGCAGCAACTGACTGACGCCGGTTTGTTCCGGCACCTGCCAACGCCAGATCAGGCCCAAGCCAAGCAAACCCAGCGCGAGCATCGCCAAGGTCAATTGCCTCGCGGCGCGGCGTTGTTCGGCCGAGGACAACAGGCTCGGTGCAGCAGTGGTCGCACTCATTTACTGGCTCCCTGAATGAGCAGGCGGGAATCGTCTTTCGGATCGACCGTGGTCACCGATCCGGCCTGACCGAGAATCTTCGGCATGCGCTCACGGTAAATCCGCAAGAGCATTTGCGGGTCGGTGCCTTGTTGCTGCGCCTTGGCCAGACTCAGCACTGTGGCGGTGTCGGCGGATGCTTTGGCCAAGCGTTCGCCGGCCTGGGCATGGGCAACCTGCAAGGTGCGATCGGCTTGTTCATTGGCGGTTTGGGTGAGTTTTTCGGCGTCTGTACGCGCATTGGCCACGGCTTTATCGGCTTGTTGGCTGGCGGTCAAAACCGCATTGAAGGCACTGACCGCGGGGCCTGGCAGACTCGATTGCACATCGACCCGCGCCACTTCAATCCCGATACCCTGACCGCTCGCCTTCAACTCGGCCAAGCGTTTGTTGATGCCTTGCACCAGATCACCGCGCAACCGTTCACGGCGTTCAGCGGCCTGACTGTCGGCGCCGATCAGTTCCGGGCGGGCGACCAGAATGGTGTCCAGATCGCGCGCGGCGGTTAGCGCCACGGCACTGCGTGTGACCAGACGATCCAGCGCCGGCAGCACATGATCCCCCTGAATCACGAAGTCATACGGATCGGTCACCTTGTAAAACACTCGCACATCCAGCTGCACCACGCCTGCATCACCGGTCAATAAATAACCAGATCCGGCCAGCGCATCGCTCAAAGGCGTGGCGAAAGAGGCGACCCGGTCGGCCTTCAGCGCCTCATCCGAGCGCAGAAGATTCTCCACTCGACGCTCGATCACCCGATCCGCCGCTGGTAGCAAAACCACCTGCTCGAACGGCTGCGGCCACGCCAATAACAGGCCAGCATTCTGAACGCGATCCAGCGCGCCAAAATGCAAAACCACGGCGCGATTCTGCGGGTCGATTTGCCGCACATTGGAAAATGCCCAAGCCAATGCGGCCAACACCGTCACCGCATACAGGGCAAGAAAGGCCAAACGTCCTGCCTGAATCCATGGGCTGTTCAGCGAATGTGTTCCACGTGGAACTTCTTCACTCATGGCTGCGATCCGGATTTACTGTCGAGATTGGGAGGGCCATCGACGAGCACGCGGAATGGCGCGGCATCGGTGCGCAGGATCAGTTTGGTGTCTGGCGTAACGATGGTGCCGAGGGTGTCGAGTGAACGCAGCAAGTTGTAAAGCTGCGGAGAACCGGCATAGGCGCGGCCGTAGATTTGCGCAGCTTCGACGCGCGATTGTGCTTCGATGTCCGCTGCTTTCACCGTTGCGTCTGCCTGAACAATCCGGGCATCGCGCTCGGCGGCAGAGCGGATCTGCGCCGCTTCACGCTTGCCGATGGCCGTGCGCTCAGTGGCGATGGTTTCACGCTCAGCGCGCATCCGATCAACGGTGGCGGTGAGCGTCACCGACGGCAACGTCAGCCGTTCGATGCCCACCTGCACCACGCGCACACCGTAAGTGGCGAGCAATTGCTGATCGATCTGCTGTCGCAATTGCGCTTCAAATTCAGCAATGCGTACCTGACTCGCGTCGGTGTTCACCAGGCTCGCCAGATCAAAACTGCTGGCCGTGGTCTCGAGTGCCGAGCCGACAAACGTGCGGATCTGCCGGGCGGCTTCGTCCGGCTGGTTCTGCACCGCACGCATGAAGCGTTGCACATTGTCCGGATCACCCTGCACCTGCCAAGCGACGTAAGCCTGAACAATGATGCGCAAACCGTCGCGGGTACCGACATCCTGCAAACCGCTGGAGGTGGTACGAAGGCGCAGATCCACCGGAATCGCCGCTTCGAACGGCGCCGGCCAGCGCCAGCTCAATCCTGGATCAAGCAACACCCGCGATGGGTTTCCGAAGCGCGTGATCACCGTGGCTTCACCGGAGCGAACTTGCACCAGGCTCGCAGCCGCAACGGCGAACGCGACCAACAACACCGCCCAACCCATGCGCCGCCATGGAAAGGGCCCTGCTTCAGCCGGATCACCGTGGTGGTGATGTCCATGGTGATGGTGATGCCCGCCGTGGCCGTGATCGTGGCCGCTGTGGTCATGATGATCGTGAGTGTGCGACTGGCTCAATGGGCAACTCCTGGTTGAGCGGTGGTGCGCGCGGGCGTCGGGTCAGCCGGCAGCGTGAACGTTCGCAAGTCGATGGTCGGCGCATTGCTGCTGCCGCCCAGACGATGGTCAAGAATAAGCAGTTTGGCTTTGCTCAACCCAAGGCTCAGTTGGCTGAGGTATTGCTCCAGCACAAAGGCCTGGCCAGCACTGGCAAAGGCTTTTTGCTCAGCGCTGAATTTCAGATCCGCCGCCTGCGCCGTCGCGTTGATTTCACGCGCATTGGCGCTGGCCTGGTCGCGAGCAAGGCTGGCCTGCAACTGCGCCTGATTGCTCGCCTCTGCCGCAGCGCCACGCTCACGGGAGATCAGCGCCTGCGCACCGATCTGCGCGGCCTGCACACTGTGATAGGCATTGGCGGCACCGGCCGGCGGATGAATGGCCTCGACCACCGTGGCGAGAATCTCCACACCGCTGTCGAGTTTCTGCAGGTCACCTTGCACGGCACGACCGATCTCTTCGGCCAGCCCTGCCCTGTCCTCACCGAGCAAACCGTCGAGGGTTCGCGAGGCGAAGTCGTGCACCAGAATCCGGCTGGCGGTGCTGCGAATCAACGTAGGCACATCGGCGCTGTTGTAGGTGGCGGCGAGCGCTGCCTGATCGCTCAGACCAATGCGATAGATGAAACGCACGTCCATGTTGACGATCTGAAAGCTCTGCTGCTCGCCACGGCGGCTGGCAATGACCTGGGACTTGTCGTTGACATGGCTGGCGTCCCACAAACGGTTGGCCGTCATCGGCGCCGGCCCTTCAGCAGGGTCGAGTTGAGCCGGTGCCGGGTTCTCACCGACACTGGTTGCCAATTCATGTACCACACCGTTTTCAACGCTCAACACGCGCCCCAACGGCCACGGCAAACCCGCGTGCAAACCGGGGCCGAAGACCTGCACCGGTTTACCGAAACGCTCGTAGATGCCCCGGCCTTGCAGTGGAATTTCGTGGAGGCCGGTCAATAACCAGCCCACCGCCACCACCAACGCCAACACTGGCAAAAACGCCCGGCGCATGTAACTGAACGCCCAGATCTGACGCAGATCGATACCGAAACGGTTGTGCAATTCATGCTGCAACGCGAGCAACGGCTGTGGCGGCCAGCGCAGCATGTCGGCGACAAAACTGCGGGCAAGCAGTGTCGGCTCAAGCTGTTCACGACGGGGGCTGAACACCGACAATACGGCGCGCAATAGCAACTCGATCGCTACCATTGCCGGCAAGATACCCACCAAAACTGCCAAACGAATTGGCCACACCGCCTGCTCACTGGCGAACAACAAACACAGCGCGCCGAGTACCAGACTGATGATCGCCACGCGGGTCAGTTGTGCCAGCGATCCTGCTTCAGGCCATTGGGCAGGATTTTCCTGCGCCAGTTGCCGCTCCATCACCAGCAAACCGAACGCCAGCAGCAACGCCAATGCCGCACCGACCGTGGCAGACAATCCAACCGCCGCCGGTGCAAGTGCGAGGTTCCACACCTGCTCGATGCTGAGCATCACCAAGAGCGCCCAGCCGCCCAGCCACAAAGTCGCTGCGCCGATCTGGCCTAGCAGGTGCAAACCGCGCTGACTCAGGCGATCCAACAATCGTTCGTACCAGCCATTGGGCTCAGGCCGCTCCTCATCAGCAAGCGACGTCGGCACCACCGGATTGATCACCCGCTCGCGCCATTGCGTCACCCACCAGGCCGATTGCAGCCCGGCAACCAGCACCAGCAACGCCGCGCTTTGACTCACCAACAGCGGCAGCCACACCGATTGCGGCGCAAACAGCGCGACAAAAAACGCCAGAAGCCAACCCACCCCGGCCACGGCACCGAGACCGATCGCCACCCTGCGCAATCGTCGACCTTGTATGGCCGCCTGCTGAAAGCGTGGCAATCCGGTCACTTGCGTGCCATCAATCTCCAGATCGACTTGCATATCACCCCGAAATCACTGGTTCACTCTTCATATCGTTACGATATAACGAAAAGCGTGAAATATTCGTACACAATCACGTTTATTCAAAAACGCTCAACCTGTCGCTTGCCTGAAGCCTTGACCGAAATACCCGGAAACGCACATATTACGTCCGTAATTTTATTCGAGAACTACCTTTAGCCATCCGCATCCATCAATGAGGAGCAAGCGCATGAGCAACTATGACGTGGTGATTCTGGGCGGCGGTCCCGGCGGTTATAACGCGGCCATCCGCGCTGGGCAATTGGGCCTCAAGGCTGCCTGCGTTGAAGGCCGGGCGACCCTCGGCGGCACCTGCCTGAACGTCGGCTGCATGCCATCCAAAGCCTTGCTGCATGCCTCCGAGCTGTACGACGCGGCGATGGGCGCGGAGTTCGCCAATCTCGGGATCGAGGTCAAACCGACGCTGAACCTCGCACAGATGATGAAACAGAAAAACGAGAGCGTGAGCGGCCTGACCAAAGGCATCGAGTTTCTGTTTCGCAAGAACAAGGTCGACTGGATCAAAGGCTGGGGCCACATCGACGGCCCGGGCAAAGTCACGGTGACAGGCGATCAGGGCAGCACGATCGAGCTGACCGCCAAGGACATCATCATCGCTACCGGCTCCGAGCCCACTCCCCTGCCGGGTGTCGACATCGATAACACACGCATCCTCGATTCCACCGGTGCGTTGTCCCTGAGCGAAGTGCCCAAGCATCTGGTGGTGATTGGCGCCGGCGTGATCGGTCTCGAACTCGGTTCGGTGTGGCGGCGTCTCGGCGCCCAAGTCACCGTGGTCGAATTCCTCGACCGCATCTGCCCCGGTGTCGATGCTGAGGCTGGCAAAACCCTGCAGCGTTCGCTGAGCAAACAAGGCATCGCGTTCAAATTGAGTTCGAAAGTCACCAGCGCCACTTCATCGGCCCACGGTGTTCAACTCAGTGTCGAGCCTGCGGCCGGTGGCACCGCTGAGTTACTGGAAGCCGATTACGTCCTGGTGGCGATTGGTCGCCGGCCCTACACCCAAGGTCTGGGCCTGGAGAACGTCGGTTTGAGCACCGACAAGCGCGGCATGCTGGCCAACAAGCAGCACCGCACCGAGGCGCCCGGCGTGTGGGTGATCGGCGACGTGACCTCTGGCCCGATGCTCGCGCACAAGGCCGAAGACGAGGCGATGGCCTGCGTCGAGCAGATTCACGGCAAGGCCGGCGAGGTCAATTACGATCTGATCCCTAACGTGATCTACACCAAACCGGAACTGGCCAGCGTCGGCAAGACCGAAGAACAGCTCAAGGCTGAAGGCCGCGCCTACAAGGTCGGCAAATTTCCGTTCACCGCCAACAGCCGGGCGAAGATCAATCACGAGACCGACGGTTTTGCCAAAGTCCTCGCCGACGAGCGCACGGATGAAGTGCTTGGCGTGCATCTGGTCGGCCCGAGCGTGAGTGAAATGATTGGCGAGTTTTGTGTGGCGATGGAGTTCAGCGCATCGGCCGAGGACATTGCCCTGACCTGCCACCCGCACCCGACCCGGTCCGAGGCGCTGCGTCAGGCGGCGATGAATGTGCAGGGGATGGCGACGCAGATGTAAGCGCTGGCAGGACCATCGCCTTCGCGAGCAAGCCCGCTCCCACCCTGGGAATGCAAGCCTCTGTGGGGGCGGGCCCTCAGTCATGTAGAACTGCACGATTAAGCAATCTGTGGTTTAAAAAACTGAACCCCTACAGTTTGCTCGCCAAACGAGCCACTCGGTCTAGAGCGCAAGATGCCCCAACGGCAGTGCCCCCGGCGTCTTCACGGTGTGAATCGCGAAGTTGCTGCGAATGTCGCTCACCCCCGGCAACTTCAACAGACACCCCGTGAGAAAGCGGTCATACGCCCGCAGATCCGGCACCACGACCTGCAGCAAAAAATCCGACTCGCCTGACACCAGAAACGCCGAAATCACCTCGGGCAATGCCGTGACCGCCTGGTAAAACGCCTCGGCCTGTTCCTCGTTGTGTCGCTCGACCTTGACCCCGACAAACACCGTCAGCCCCAACCCCACCTCATCGCGATCGAGATTGGCCTGATAGCCGCGAATCACTCCCGCCTCTTCCAGCATCCGCACCCGACGCAAGCACGGCGATGCCGAGAGGCCGATCTCATCCGCCAGTTCGACATTGCTCAGGCGTCCGTCCCTTTGCAGAGCGGCGAGAATCTTGCGATCAAAGGCGTCAAGTTTCATGTTTGGCAGATTCCGATAGTCATGGCGCTGAAAGCCAGCAGGTTATGCCAATTCCAAGCGCATTTGAAGCTGACTACGCAAGCACCTGCCCCACGCTTCGGCCCTAGACTGGCGTCACCGAATCGCCAATCAAAGGGGTGTAGCGTGGCAAGTCTCTGGCTGTTTTTCCTGGCATTGGCGGTGGTCTATTTGTTGCCCGGTCCGGACATGATCCTGTTGCTGCAGACCGGCGCCCGTCAGGGACGTGGCGCGGCACTGGCCACCGCGATAGGCCTGGCGATTGCCCGAAGCTGTCATGTGGCGTTGGCGGCGCTGGGGCTGGCGGCGCTGTTCAAGGCTGCGCCATGGACGTTCGAAGTGGTACGGCTGGCCGGGGCGGCGTATCTGTTGTGGATCGGCATTCAATGCCTGCGCAGCACGCTGGTGCCGAACCTGAATCCCAGCGACATTGCCGAGACTCGCGGGCAATGGCGTGAAGCGATACGACGCGGCCTGCTGACCAATCTGCTCAACCCCAAGGCGTTGCTGTTCTGCTCAGTGTTGTTGCCGCAATTCATCGTCGCCGACGGCGCACCGGTACTGAGCCAATTCGCCCTGCTCGGCGCGATGCTGGTCGGCGCAGGCTTGCTGTTCGACAGCGCCTACGCCCTGACCGGCGCCGCACTGGGCCGCTGGCTGCAACACAGTCCAACGGCTCAACGCGTGCAGCAATGGCTGTTCGGCGGCCTGTTGATCGGCTTCGCCGTGCGCCTGGCGTTTATCCACCAGGCTTAGCCTTTGCGCCCCTTGCGCTGGCGCCGGGTGATCAGCAATAACGCGGCGCCGACACCCAACACAATCGCACCGATCTGCACCGGCCACTTGTACGGCCGCAAGGTGTCGCGCACGGCATCAGTCACCTGGGTGACGTAACGCTTATCGGCGTTCTCGAAGTCCGGGTATGGGCATTGATTGCCGAAATCCACAGCCCACGGCACGTACGGCCCTTCCTTCACATAACGCTGATACAGCGCGCTCAGATCGTCCGGGCTGCTGTTCCAACCGGCGGCGTTGCACAGCACGGCAGCAAACGCCTGACTGGTGTGCGGCAGATTATCGGCGGCTTTGCGGGCCAGTTCGGTGGCGACGAAACGGTAGTGATAACGCTGATCCGGTTGCGCTTCACTGGCTTTCTGACGTTGCAATTCGGCGTCACTTACCAGAGGACCGACTGTAAGTTCGGCCGTCTCCAGGCTGTAGTTGCCACCGAACGTGGCGTAGTCCGGGGCCATCTCGTAACCGAGGATATCCATGCCCCACTCGCGGGCCGTCCACGCCGCGTTGTACAGCGCACTCGCGCGCTGGGTCGGCCACCACGCGGCGTCAGCCTTCATTCGTTGCTCGCCGTAGAGTCGGGCCTTGTTCTGCAGATCGGCACTGTCGAAATACCCGACCGCCTGCGCGTAATGGCCTTCGCGCAGCAAACGTCGACCGAGCAGATCGCGCAGGCGTGCAGCAACCGGCAGCGGCACATAGTTGTCACGTTCCTGCTGGGTCAGCGCCGGCGGGGCCGGTACGTTGTCATCGACATACTGTTTGAGTTCATCGACCGTCAGCACACGCTCAGCGACCGTCGCGGCATCAAACCAATAGAGGTCATTGCTGCGATACAACTGCACAAAGGCTTGCAGGTATTCGCCCCGTTGCAACGCCAGAATCGCACTCTCGCCCTCGACCCGGCATTTGGGCTGCACACTTTCATACGCCCAGTCCGGCGTGCGTCGATAACCCCAGTCTTCGCTCTGCGGAAAGGCCTGCGCCGCTTTGGCGTAGGCCGCGGCGGCAGCGTTTTTATCGCCATCACGTACCGCCAGTTTTGCCCGTAACCACCAGGCCAGTCCGCCATCGCCCGCGTTCTCGAGGAAGGCCTTGGCGCTGGCGTAATCACCCTGTTGATAATTCAGCGCCGCCAGCCGGTCGGCGTTTTCCAGGCTGCCACGCGTGCTGTTCTGCAGCAGTTTGATGAGTTTTTTCTCGTTCGGTGGTTGCTCATCAAATGACCAGCCGACGCGACTGATCAACGACGCCGTGACCAGTTGTTGCACCGCTTTGCGTTGCAGCAGCTTCGCCAACTCTGCTTCGGGCAACTCGGCCAGTTCATTCATCACCTGTTTCAGCGAGGTGTAACCCACGGCGGAACCGTGCAGGTTTTGCGCTTCATACAGTTCGATGGCGCCACTCCAATCGCCAGCGGTGCGCAACACCCGCGCCTCTTCACCAAGGCTGGCAACGCCCAGTTCCAGCGGGTCACTGAAGCCGTCGATGCTCATCTGCCGGGTTTGACGGAACGCTTGGCGCGATTGCTCAAGCGCCTGATCTGCGTCGTCCACCTCG
The DNA here is from genome assembly GCF_044743485.1 of Pseudomonas sp. NPDC087614. Classification (NCBI taxonomy): domain Bacteria; kingdom Pseudomonadati; phylum Pseudomonadota; class Gammaproteobacteria; order Pseudomonadales; family Pseudomonadaceae; genus Pseudomonas; species Pseudomonas sp. NPDC087614. Next base: position 40,662 of record NZ_JBIUWN010000024.1, read on the forward strand.
CGGCTCATGGCAAACCAGGTGCGCCCCAAGGAGTACGCGGCCCACGTGCTGCGCAAGGGACGTTGATCGGCCGGCAGCGCCAGCAACTTGCCAAAATAGTCGACCGCCCGTTGATGATCGCCCGTGGCAAATGCCACCGCGCCCGCCACGTACAAACGCACTTCCGCCGGCAGGCTGGCGCCCTGCACCTCAACCTGACGCGCATCGGTCAGACCACGCAGTTGCTTGACCAGCGTTTGCTGTTCGGCGCTCAAACCGACCTGTTCGGCTTTATCGCGTGCCTCATTCGGCTCGCTCGCTTCACCGTACAGATCATTGGGATTGTGTGTGGCGGCAGTGACGTTTTTCAGCCCGGCGATGGTTTTGCCGAGGCGGCTGACCTCAAAGTTGAAGTTGCCTTCAGGCAGATCCGCCAGCGTCTGCCCACGATTGTCGAGCAGGCGCATGGGGAAGTCCGGGCCGCAGGCCAGCGCCGAACCCAGCGGCAGGCTGAGGCTCAGGCAGAGCAGATGGCGGGGCCAGTTACGGGTCAACATGCGAACCTCCTTGATCAATAATTGCGCAACGCGCCCAACCGATGGCGCGCTGCCCGTCCGCTGGCAAGCGGCCGGCGCGCAAGCGGGTGAAGGTAAGCAGATCACGACTTTGTTGCAACGAGTATCCGGCGAGCGCATCGGCGCCTTCGCAGTCCCGGGCTTTAAGGGTGATGCGGGCGGGCCAGGCGCTGTCGAGGTTGCCGACATTGGCGAGGCTGATGTCGTAGAGGCCATTCTGTTCGCTGAGGCTCAGGCTGAGTTGGCTGTGCAGCGCATCACCCCGGGCAACGGCGCGCAGCGTGGTCAAGCTCCAGGCGCGGCGGTCGTTGGCCAACGGCAAGCGAAACCAGATCAGCCCAGCCAGATGCGCAGGTGGGGCCTCACGCAATTGCTTGGCGAGTCGGCTCAATGACACGGGATCGGCAAGCAATTCGCGGCGCTGGCCGCCGCGCTCAAGCGGCACTTCGCTTTCCACCACTGGCGCGCCACCGGAATCCGGCAACAGCGCCACCCCATAGGCCGGCAGCGCCAGATAGAACGGTTTTTCAGAGACGTTGCCCCAGGCTTGGGCCCAACGCTGCGCCTGCTCAGCGTCGAACAGACCGCGGCGCGGGTCACTGACGGCATGCACTTGCAATACGCTGCTGTCGACCGAGGCCAGCAATGTCGGCAGTTGTGCACTGTCGAGCCACGCCGGCAGCGCGGTCATGCTCAGGGGTAAAGACGCCGGCAGTGCCGAACGCAGATGACTGAGAAATTGCGCGTAGGCTGGCAGCCGCGCATTCCCGGCATCGTGGTCGATCTCCACGCCACTGAGGGTCAGGCCCAACGCCTGCCAATCATTGACCAGTTGAAGGATCTGCGCCGTAACCTGCTGTTGATCCAGCCCCTTGAGTTGGCCGTCGAGACGAATCACCGCGATCAACGCGCGCCCATCGCTCTTCAGCAACGCAGGATCAATACGTGCCCGGCTCCATCCGGCGTTCGGGAACGCTTGCAGCGCCAACACCCGCAGGGTGGAAAAATCACCTCGGCTCTCGCGCAACGCCGCCTCATGGGCCGGCGTCCACTGGCGTTGCCAGACGTAGAGTTGTTGATCGAGCGGCGGCGTGTCCCGCTGTTCGCAAGCGGACAGCAAGATCAGTGCAACCAGAACCACAATAAACCGCATACCTTGCTCAATCCCTGACAACTCAAGGCTGCAAGGTTACACAAAACCCTGCGTCAAAAGGTTCAAGGCTTGCGGGCAATGATCACCTGACTTTTGGCCACCACCGCATCCAGTGCCTGCTTGATTTGTGCCCCTCGTGGCGAGTCCAGCACCGCTTGCCAGGTGTCGGCCCAGTGGTTGAGCAACGGATGATCCGGGTTACCGAAGTCGACTTTGGCCTCCCAGAACAACAACATCCACATCGACCAGTAAAAGCCGTACTGGCTGTGGCTGATGACTTCCAGCCCCGCCTCGCTGACCATCGCCTTGAATTGCGCTTCGCTGATGATGCGGATGTGATTGGGCTTCTGGAAATACTCTGCGGCGGCGATGTCTTTTTGCAGGTCTTCGGAGCTTGGGTGCGGCACGCTCAACAGGTACAGCGCGCCCGGCTTGCCGACGCGCACCAGCTCCGCAAGAAACTGCGCAGGGTCGTCGACGTGCTCGATGACTTCAGTCGACACCACGCGGGTTGCCGTGGCGTCGGCAATCGGTAGCGGGTTGCAGTCAGTGACGTGGCATTCGATGTCGCGTGCCGGGGTGTCGCTCAGGCGCTGACGGGTGGCCTCGACCTTGGCGCCGTCAATGTCGGCGATGATGATCTTCGCCCCGCGCATGCCACAGAAATGCACGTTGCCGCCGTCACCACAACCGACGTCCAACAGCGTGTCATCGGCCGTCACCGCAAAGCCCTTGAACAGCTCGCCGGTTTCCTGATTGAACCAGCCGCTGAGCATTGCATCGTGCAGGCCGAGCATGTACGGGTCGGTCTTCTCGGCGGCCGCAACAGGGGCCGGTGCAGGCGTCGACGCCGTCAGTTTCTTGAAAAGGCTCAGCATGAGGTGGCTCCAGTGGATGAGACGGCGGTTCGCGAGGTACCGAGGCGTTTGACGAACGCTGCGCCACGGTTGCGCATGGGCATTTCAATGAAACGGTAATTGAGTTCACTGAGCAGCGCGATCAGGCCGAACGCCAGCAACAGCGTGATGACCGGGTGTCCCGCGGGACTCGGCAGGCCAGCGCTCTGCAAACGGAAGATCAGCTCACGCACCAGTTGATAGGCCGGAATATGGATCAGATAGATCCCGTAGGAACGGCTGCCGACCCATGCCAGAGAGCGCTGCACGCCCCCGACAGGCATCAGGTAATCACGGTTGTACGAGGCGATCCACACCAGCAGCGCGCCGAGCACAGCGATCGAACCGATGCGGTAATTGGCAAACGTGAAGCGATCGGTGGCCATGAAGCTCAGCAACAAACTGATTACCAGCAGCGCGCAAATTCCCGCCCAGGGCTTGCGCAGAAATGTCGGTTCCCAGCGCTGATAACTCGGCTGTGCGCTCCACATCGCCAACAAGACGCCCAAGGCCAGGGCGTCGGTACGCACCACCATCAGCAGCGGGGTGCGCAGCGTGAAAAGCTGCACGGCGACCAGCGCCAGCAATGCCCACACCAGATGTTTACGACAGAGCACAATCAGCAGCGGGAACAGCAAGTAGAACTGCTCCTCCAGCGACAGGCTCCAGTAGACGAAACTGCTGCCGTATTCGTAATGAAAGAAGCTGTCGGCAAAGCGCAGGTTGGCGTATTGCAGCACCCCAGCCAGCGTCGCTTGCAGGTTGGCGTACAGCGTACCGAACGCCCCCGAGCGATTGAGAAAAACGCACGCCAGCAGCATCAGTGCCAGCCACAGCCAGGCTGAAGGCAATAAGCGAAAGGCACGGCGCAGCCAGAAATTCCGTGTCTGTACCCAGTATTCCTGACGGGTCGTGCAGACCCGCAGCGCCGGAATCAGGCTACGGGCTATGACGAATCCGGAGATGGCAAAAAAGAGATCGACGCCCCACCACGGTTGCGCCCAGCCATGGATTTTTTCCAGCAACGGCACCGGATCAGTGAACAGGCTGCCCTGTAAGTGATGAAACAGCACCCCGAGCACGGCGATGGCGCGCAGGACCTCAATGTCCATGATCCGTTTGCTGTTCATGATTCAGGAGCTTGCGCGACGCCAGCGCAGCGCTCGAACAACTGCGCAAGAAAGACCTGCAAACGCTGCTCGGCCACCGCCTGACTGCAAAACCCTTGCAGGCTGCTGACGGCTTGCGCCGACATCTGTGCATAGCGTGCCGGATCGTTTTTCGCCACGTCATAACTGGCTTTATAGGCTTGGCACAGTGACGCCCAGTTAGTCACGTAACGCAGCGTGCGGAACGCCTTGCGCGGATCGTGAGGCCAGGCCGTGAGTTCGTCGGTGGATTCGATCAGGAACGCATTATCGGCACTCAGGTAATCGATCATCGCCGTGGTACGCGGGGCCACCGCCGGTTTGCCACACGACATGAACTCCATCAGCGGCAGGCACTGGCCTTCGCCGTAGGAGGTATTCACGACATAGCGGGTCGCCTGCACCAGTCGCTCGTAGTCGGGATCGGCAAGGTAACCGTAGATCAGCACGATGCGGCAGCGATAAGACTGATTTTTGTACAGGTGATGGAGGATGTCGCTGAGTGCTTCTTTGGCATCGTGGTGGGTGAGTTTGAGCACCAGGGTGGCGTCGTCGACGTCGCGAAAACTCACGCAGAAAGCGCTGAGCATGTCTTCCCAGTTCTTGCGGCCATCGCCTGGATTGAACACCGAGGTATACACCACACCGTCGAGCACCAGCTCCTGCTCGGTAACCGGCGCGGCAAAATCAATGCCTTTGCCGCGGCGCAAAGGTTTGGGCCCGAACGCATTCAGATCAAGTACGCGGCTGTCGACCACCAGACCTTTGATCTTCAAGCGAAACGATTGACCCTCAGGATGCCGCTGCAACGGCGCACCCCGCGCCGCGAAACGATCCCAGACTGGCGCCGGCACCGCGACGATAGGGTAAGCCGCGCCCATCGCTTCGCGCACCGCGTTGACCGTATAACTGGAGTGAGTGATCGCCGCCCCGCAGGCGTGCAGCACGGTACGCCAGTCGTTGCGCGGTTCATCGGCAAACGCTTCGTTGGGGATGGTGCTGAACTCCCAGGCAAACACCGGCAGGGTCGGACAGGCCAGTTGCACCGGCGTGCGGTGGGGCGGGGAAAACGAAAGGAACACGCAAGGTTCGCCACGGCCCAGGCACTCGCGATAGAGCGCGTCGACTTCACGCGGCGGATCGGCAACCTCCACCACCCGTCCAAGCCGTTCAAGCACCGGACGGTATTCCTTGAGCACGAAGTAATAGCTGTACTCCGAACGCCCGAGATTTTGCGCGATGGTGTGCTGGTTGGTTTCCGAATGAATGATGATCAGCATGAGGCGTTATCCGTCACTGTCGCAGCATCGGCGACTGGCGCTACCGGCCCGAAAAAATCCGCCATGCGTTTTTGCACCGGGGCGAAGGCACAGTAATCGTGCATGCGTTGCACTGCAGCAGCAGACATGCGCTGATAATCCTGCGGCTGTGTCCTGGCCATCCGGTAGCTCTGTTCGTAAGCGTTTTTCAGCGATCCCCAATCAGGGCGGTAACGCAGAGTGCGGTAAATGATGCGCGTGTCCTGTGGCCAGATGGTCAGCTCTTCGCTGGACTTGACCACAAACGCTACCGCGTCATCGATGTAGTCTTCCATGGCCGTATGATCCGGTGCGATCACCGGTTTGCCGCTGGACATGAACTCCATCAATGGCAGGCACAAACCTTCGCAGCGTGAGGCGTTGACGTAAAAACTGGCAGCCTTGTAGAGCCCGGCGTACTGCGCATCGTCCAGATAGCCGTGCATCACTACCACCCGGCAGGCGAACGGCGTGAGCTGGGCGAGCAACGTCATCAACTCGTTGTAGTAGGACGCCAGATCGTTCTGGGTGATCTTCAACACCAGTGTCGCGTCGCTCGTTTGGCGAAAGGCCCAGCAGAACGCGGTGACCAGATGATGCCAGTTCTTGCGACCATCCTTGGGGTTGAACACGCTGACGTAGACCACACCGTCGACATGGGTCTGGACCACTGATGTGGTGTCCGGCAAATCCACCGGCAGCGGTTCATCCACGGGCACCGCTTGCGGGCCGCAGACCACCGCAAAGCGCTGTTCGAGCCAGCCGTGAAGGTTGTCCGAGACCAGGTCGCGAATGCCTTCCCAATACCAGTTGTGCAGAAACTTCACCCGAGGCACCGGCTCTGCTTGCTCGCGCCCCTGGTCTAGCGCCCACAGCCGCAGGTAATGCCGGGCGATGACCAAGCGCCGCTTGAAGGTCAGCGGTGGCGGGCGGGCGGCTTCAAGCGCGGCTTGCTCCTCAGGCGTCAGTGGTTTGGGGATCAACGCATCGGCAGACAGTTCGAGTGTGCGCGTATCGAAAATGCAGCCCTTGATCGCCAGCGTTGCACCCGGATTGACTGGCACAGGGACATGCTGCTGACGAACCTGCGCGTACTGCTCCCACAGCGGTGTCGGCAACACCAACACCGGAAAGTTTTCGCCCATGGCCCGGCGAATGGCCCGGGCAGTATGGCTCGACAGGGTGATGACCCGCCCCTGACGAGCGAGCATCTGCGTCCAGTCCTGTCGCGGATCGTTGTCCCACGACTCATCGGGGATCGAATCGAACTCCCACGCGACCACGCAAATCGTCGGGCATTGCAGATCGACCGGGGTTTTCTGTGGCGGGGTGAATGACAGGAAAACGCTGTCTTCGCCGGCGGCGAGCCGTTGCCGATAAAGCGCATCGACGTCGGCAGTGGACGACACCACATGCACGCGCCCAAGGCTTTCCAGCACCGGGCGATAAGCCTTGAGCACGAAGTAGTAGCTGTATTCAGGACGCCCGAGGCTCTGGCTGATGGAGCTGTCGTTGACGTCCGAGTAGAGAATGAAATTCATGGCATCCCACGATGAAACTGCCGTCCTGGCCGCTTCATGCTATGACGACCAGGCGTTGGATCAAGTCGGCATCACCGAGACTTGTCCTTCGTCATCCAGCACGTCTTCGTTCTTGTTTTAGTGGTCGGTTTCACTCAGTTGCGCACCCCCTCTGGCGAACCTTGGGAGATGGCGACGAGGGGCATTCTAAACACATCCATCGCGGGTCCGGGAACCGCCCGGCGAGAATAAATCCAGCTACGCTAACGAGAACTGACCGGTCACGGTTTGGCCAGTTGAAATTGCTGCTCAATTGGCACAGATTGGTGCCAAACAACTACAACAACAGACTTCGCCTGTCGTCTTGCCGGTTTTTCCTCCGGTCTGACAGACCTTCCAACAAAGCCTGTAGGAAAGTGGCGCAAGTTCAAGACCAAGGGGTCGCTGTTTGAAAAAGCGTCTGTTCATCACGGGTCTCAGTGGATTCGTGGGACAACATATTCAGTCACGTCTGGCTTTGCCCGATTCATCGTGGGAGCTGCTGCCTGCCGCATCGCCCTACGACCTCACGAATGCGAACAGCCTTGTCGACCTGTGGCCGCAAATGCCCGATGCGGTGATTCATCTGGCCGGCCAGACCTTCGTCCCCGAAGCGTTTCGCGATCCGGCCCGCACCCTCGAAATCAATGTTTTCGGCACCCTCAACCTGCTGCAGGCGCTCAAGGCTCGTGGCTTCGCAGGCACTTTTCTGTATGTCAGTTCCGGCGACGTCTACGGCCAGGTGGGCGAAAGCGATCTGCCGATTACCGAGCAACACCCCCCCTGCCCGCGCAACCCTTACGCCGTGAGCAAACTCTCGGCGGAGTTCCTCAGCCTGCAATGGGGCTTGAGCGAACACTGGCCGGTGCTGGTGGCGCGCCCGTTCAACCACATCGGCACCGGGCAGAAAGACAGCTTCGTCATCGCCAGCGCTGCACGCCAGATCAATCGCATCAAACAAGGCCTGCAAGCCCCGCAACTGGAAGTCGGCGATATCGACGTGACGCGTGATTTCCTTGATGTCGGCGACGTCGTATCGGCCTATTTCGCCCTGCTGGAAAAAGGCCAGCCGGGGCAGGTTTACAACATCTGCTCAGGGCGCGAGCAAAGCATTCGCAGCCTCATCGAACAGTTGGGCGATCTGGCCGAAGTCCAGATGCAACTGGTTCAGGACCCGGCGCGCATGCGTCGCGCCGATCAGCGCCGCGTTTGCGGCAGCCACGCAAAACTGGCCAAAACCACCGGATGGTCGCCAGTCATCACAACACAACAATCCCTGCGGGCGATCCTGTCCGACTGGGAGACGCGAGTACGACAAGAATGACAAAAAGTGCATTGATCACAGGGATCACCGGACAGGACGGCGCGTATCTGGCCAAGTTGCTGCTCGACAAGGGCTACAAGGTTTACGGCTTCGTGGCGCGCCGCAGCAGCGATTCGCGCTGGCGCTTGCGCGAGATGGGCGTCGAAGCCGACATCGTCTATCTGGACGGTGACATGGCCGATGCCTGCTCGGTGCAGCGTGCGGTTATCAAATCGGCGCCAGACGAAATCTACAACCTCGCCGCACAGAGTTTTGTCGCGGCCTCCTGGGATCAACCGGTGACCACCGGCATTGTCGATGGCCTCGGCGTCACGCATCTGCTCGAAGCGATCCGCCAGTTCAGCCCGCACACCCGCTTCTATCAGGCATCGACCAGCGAAATGTTCGGGCTGATCCAGGCTGAACAGCAGGACGAGAACACGCCGTTCTACCCGCGCAGTCCTTACGGCGTGGCCAAACTGTATGGCCACTGGATCACCGTCAACTACCGCGAAAGTTTCAATCTGCACGCCAGCAGCGGCATCCTCTTCAACCACGAATCACCGCTGCGCGGCATCGAGTTTGTTACCCGCAAGGTCACTGACGCTGCCGCCCGCATCAAGCAGGGCAAACAGCAGGCGCTGGCGCTGGGCAACATCGACGCCAAACGCGACTGGGGGTTTGCCGGCGACTACGTCGAGGCCATGTGGCTGATGCTGCAACAGGACAAGCCTGACGATTTCGTGGTCGCCACTGGCGTCACCACCACGGTGCGTGAAATGTGCCGCATCGCCTTCGATCACGTCGGCCTCAACTACCGCGATTACGTGAAGATCGACCCGGCGTTTTTCCGCCCGGCCGAAGTCGAAGTGCTGCTCGGCAACCCGGCCAAGGCTCAGCGCGTGCTGGGCTGGAAGCCGAAAACCGATCTGGACACCCTGATCCGCATGATGATGGATGCGGACATGAAACGCGTCGCCAAGGAGTAGGCCATGCTGATCCCCGTGATTCTGTCCGGCGGTGCCGGTACCCGTTTGTGGCCGGTGTCCCGCGAGGGCCATCCCAAGCCGTTCATGACCCTGCCCGACGGCCAGTCGCTGCTGGGCAAGACCTATCAGCGTGCAGCGGCGTTGCTGGACGGCTGGGGTGACATCGTCACGGTGACCAACCGCGAGTACTACTTCCAGAGCAAAGACCACTATGGCGCCGCCCACGTGTCGCGCCATCGCGGGCACTTTCTGCTGGAGCCGACCGGGCGCAACACGGCCCCGGCCATCGCAGCCGCCGCCCTGTCGCTGCAAGCGTTGCATGGCGACGAGGCGATCATGGTGGTAATGCCGGCCGACCATTTGATCGTCAATCAGGACGCGCTCAAGACGGCCGTCGAGCACGCGGTGAATCTGGCGAAGGACGGTTACCTGGTGACCTTCGGCGTGCTGCCGACCGCACCGGAAACCGGCTTCGGCTATATCGAAACCGGTGCGCCACTGGACGCCAAAGGCGCGGCCAAAGTGCAGCGTTTCGTCGAGAAACCCGACCTGCAAACCGCTACGCATTACCTGGAGAGCGGCAACTTCCTGTGGAACTCCGGCATGTTCTGCTTCACCACCGCTGCGGTGATCGCCGAGCTGCAACTGCACGCGCCGCAACTGCTGGAGCAGACCCGCGCCTGCATGGCCGCCAGCGTCCCGGTGGAGACCGTCGGCTGCCTGCAACAGGAACTGTCGCCTGCGCTGTTCGCTGAAATCACCGACATCTCCATCGACTACGCGTTGATGGAGCGCTCGGAAAAAGTCGTGGTCGTGCCTGCCGGTTTCGACTGGAGCGACATCGGTTCGTGGGGCGCCGTCGCGGCGCTGGTCCCGGCCGATGCCGACAACAACCGCGCCAGCGGCGAGGCAATCTTCATCGACAGCCACAACAACTTCGTCCAGAGCGAGGGCCGACTGGTCGCCGCCGTGGGGGTGGATAACCTTATTGTGGTCGACACCGCCGATGCCGTGCTGATCGCCCACGCCGACCGTGCACAGGATGTGCGGCGCGTCGCCAAGCAGCTCAAGGACAAATCCCACGAAGCCTATCGCCTGCACCGTACGGTCAGCCGTCCGTGGGGCACCTACACCGTCCTCGAGGAAGGCCCGCGCTTCAAGATCAAACGCATCGTGGTCAAACCCGGCGGCAAGCTGTCCCTGCAAATGCACCATCACCGCAACGAGCACTGGGTGGTGGTCGAAGGCATGGCCAAGGTCACCAATAATGGCTCCGGCACGACGCTGGTGGCCAAGAACGAATCGACGTTCATTGCCGCCGGCCACCGCCATCGCCTGGAAAATCCCGGGGTGATCGATCTGGTGATCATCGAAGTGCAAAGCGGCGAATACCTGGGAGAGGACGACATCGTTCGCTTCGAAGACCACTACGGCAGGACGGTTTGAATGCTGCTTTCCCTGTACCGCTCGCTGCACAGCTACCGCGGATTCATCCTCGGTAGCGTCAAGCGAGAGTTTCAAGCGCGCTATCGCAATTCGCTGTTCGGTGCGTTGTGGCCGATCTTCAACCCGTTGTCGATGATCGTCGTCTACACCGTGATCTTTTCCCACATCATGCGCGCGCGACTGCCGGGTGTGGACGACAGCATGGCCTACAGCGTCTACCTCTGCGCCGGGCTCCTGGCGTGGGGACTGTTTTCGGAAATCACCCTGCGCAGCCAGACCATGTTTCTGGACAACGCCAACCTGCTGAAGAAAATCAGCTTCCCGCGGATCTGCCTGCCAGTGATCGTGCTGATCAATGCCGGGATCAACTTCGCGATCATCATCGGTCTGTTTCTGGGCTTTCTGCTGGTCTCCGGGCGCTGGCCGGGCATGGCCTTGCTGGCGCTGTTGCCGCTGATCCTCCTGCAAATGATGTTCTGTGCCGGCCTGGGAATGGTGCTTGGCGTACTCAACGTGTTCTTTCGTGATGTCGGCCAGCTCTTCGCGATCTGCCTGCAATTCTGGTTCTGGCTCACACCGATCGTGTACCCGATCAGCATCCTTCCGGAATGGGTTCAGCGTCTGTTGCAGCTCAACCCGCTGACCAACCTGATTGCCAGCTATCAGAATCTGTTCCTTTACGGGCAGTGGCCGGTCTGGAGTTCGCTGCTGCCGATCTTCGTCGCGGGCGCGTTGCTATGTGTCATCGGCCTGCGGCTGTTCCGCCAGCGCGTCGGCGAAATGGTGGATGAACTCTGATGGGGCATATCCGTGTGACCGGCCTGAGCAAGGCCTACAAGCAATACCCCAACCGCTGGGCGCGCCTGGCCGAGTGGCTGATTCCGTTCTCGCCTCTGCGCCATCATCAGCACTGGGTGCTGCGAGATGTCGAATTCGAGATCGCACCCGGCGAAGCGGTGGGCATTGTCGGCGCCAACGGTGCCGGCAAAAGTACCTTGTTGAAGATGATCACCGGCACCACGCAACCCACCGGGGGCAAGATCAAAATCGAAGGCCGGGTGGCGGCATTGCTGGAACTGGGCATGGGCTTTCACGCCGACTTTACCGGTCGCCAGAACGCGATCATGGCGGGGCAGTTGCTGGGCATGCAGCTTGAAGAAATCGAAGCGCTGATGCCTGAAATCGAGTACTTCGCCGAGATTGGCGAGGCCATCGACCACCCGGTGCGTACCTACTCCAGCGGCATGCAGATGCGCCTGGCGTTCAGCGTCGCCACCGCCCGCCGACCGGACATCCTGATCGTCGACGAAGCGCTGTCCGTGGGTGACGCCTACTTCCAGCACAAGAGCTTCGAGCGCATTCGCAGCTTTCGCAAGGCCGGCACCACCCTGTTGATCGTGTCTCACGATCGCTCAGCCATTCAATCGATCTGCGACTCGGCGATCCTGCTCAAGGATGGCCGCATGGCCATGTACGACAAACCGGAAGTGGTGCTCGATTATTACAACGCGCTGATGGCCGAGCGCGAAGGCCAGGTCGTGCGTCAGGAAATGCTCGCCGGCGGCGAAGTGCAGACCGTGTCAGGTACCGGTGAAGCGGCCATTCTTGGCGTGCGCTTACTGGATGAACAGGATCACAGCATCGACGCCGCCGAAGTCGGTCAACCGGTGGTGCTGGAAGTCCAGGTTGAGGTGCGCAAGGACATTGAGCGGTTGGTGCTGGGCTTTATCCTCAAGGATCGTCTGGGCCAGATGATGTACGGCATCAACACCCATCGCCAGGACAAGGCACTGACCGATCTGCGTGCCGGCGAACGCTTCACCTACCGCTTTGCGTTCATCATGGGCCTGGGCAAGGGCAACTATTCGGTGTCGCTGAGCCTGTCGCGTCTGGACTCTCATCTGGATCGCAACTTCGAATGGCGGGACTACGGCCTGGTATTTCACGTCATCAACAATCGTCAGGAAGATTTCGTCGGCTGTTCGTGGCTCAACGCCCAAACCACGATTACCCCTCATACCGAAGCCAGACTTGCCGAGCGCGCGCCATGACCCGCTTGCTGGTGGAATGCACCCATGTGTTCAAACACCCGAAGGTCAACTCGGGCATCCAGCGGGTGGTGCGCAACGTCATCAAGCAATTGCCTTCGAGTGCCGAGGGCGTCGAATGCGTGCCAGTCATTGTGCTGCGCGGCCAACTCTATCGCGTACAGCACCTGGCACCTCTGGACACCCCGCTGTTCAACGCCTTGGCCAGTTTCGGCGAACGCCTGGAACGCATGGCCCATCGGTTCGGGCAATGGCATCAACGACTCGACGCCCAGTGCACAGCAAAACTGGCGCGACGCTCACTGTATGTCTCGTATCGCTTGACGGCCTTCGGTGTATTTGGCCTGCCGTTACGTTTTATCGGGGCGATCAATCGGACCCAACTGCCAAAACGCTGTTCACCCTTGCAGCATCAGACCGGCGACCAACTGGTGCTACTGGATTCGTCCTGGCATTCGGATTTTTTCATGGCTGTAGAACGGCTCAAACGCGAGGGCGTCGGGATCATTGCGGTGATCTACGACCTGATCCCCCTGACCCATCCGCAGTTCTACGACACGCGGCTGGTGCGGGTTTTCAGTGAGTGGTTCGACTGGATCACCCGAACGGCCGACGGCTACATGGCAATTTCCGCCACCGTGCGCGATCAAGTGCGCGAAGAACTACAGCGCCGGATCGGTGCAGAACGCACCGACAAACACTGGTTCGATTACTTCCACCTCGGTTCCGAACTGGATCTGCACAGCGCCAAGGCCACCGTGGCCCCGTCCCTGCAACGGCTGTTCGCCAATCCTGAGCCGGTGTTTTTGATGGTCAGCACCATCGAACCGCGCAAGAACCACGAATACCTGCTCGACGCCTTCGACCGCGCCTGGGCCACCGGCTCGACCGCGCGGCTGTGCATTGCCGGGCGCATTGGCTGGAAGTGCGACGCCCTGCTCGCCCGGGTGCGCAATCATCCCGAGTTGAACCGGCGACTGTTCATGTTCAACGACCTGAACGACACCAGCCTGGAACACGCTTACGCCCACGCCAGTGCATTGGTGTTCCCCTCGTTCGTTGAAGGCTTCGGCCTGCCACTGGTGGAAGCCATGCAGCGCGGCTTGCCGGCGATGGGCAGTGACATTGCGGTGTTCCGCGAAATAGGCGGCGAGTTCATGGCGTACTTCGATCTGCAGGAACCGCAAAGCCTCGCCGACCTGATCAACACCTTCCAGCGCAGCGGACAGTTCCCCGCCGCCCGCGACGTGGCCGATTGGCAATGGATCGGCTGGCGCGAAGCCAGCGCGCAACTGGCCGAACGCAGCGTGCGCAATGTGCAGCAGGCGCCAGCGGCGCAAGCGAGGCAACATGCGCATTGCCCTTAACGCACGGATTCTCCAGGCGCCGCGCACCGGTATCGGCCATTACGTCGCCGAACTGGTCAACGCCTTGCGCAACGAACCCGATGTTGAAGTGACGTTGTTTCACGGCTGGGGCTGGAGTTCAGCGCTGCCGGAAGCGGCCATGCCCGGCTATTCGCGGTTGACGCCACTGCTGCGGCAGATTCCCGGGGCTTATCAGGCGCGCCGCTGGCTGGAACAAAAACGCTTCGATCAGGGCCGCACCCAAGGCATCGACCTGTATCACGAGCCGAGCCTGTGGCCCCTGACCTTCGACGGTCCGACCGTGATCACGCTGCACGACCTGACGCACCTGCATTTTCCCGACACTCAGCCGCCCGCGCGACTCAAGGAAATCGAACGGCGACTGGCGGCTGGCATACAGCAAGCGCGGCTGATTCTGACCGACTCGCAGGCCATTGCCGACGAAGCCCAGGAGCATCTCGGGCTGCCGGCCGAGCGTTTTATCGTGGCGCCGCTGGGTGTCTGCGAGCGTTTCCATCCGCGTGAGGTGCACACCCTCGACGCCGTGCTCAAGGCCCATGCGGTCGAGGTGCGTGAATACTTCCTGTGTGTCGGCACTCTTGAGCCGCGCAAAAACCTGAGCCTGGCTCTGCGCGCCCATGCCCTGCTGCCGAACGCCGTGCGTGAACGTTTTCCGCTGCTGATCGTCGGCATGGCCGGCTGGCAGCGTGAACAGTTCAGCGACGAACTGCGTCAGGCACTGGCCAGCGGGCATGTGTGCCTGCTCGGTTATCTGCCCGATGAACAAGTCGCGCAATTGTTGGCCGGCGCCCGTGCGCTGATTTTTCCGTCGCGGTACGAAGGCTTCGGCCTTCCTGTGCTGGAAGCGATGGCCAGCGGCACGCCGGTGGTGGTCACCCGCGCTTCGGCGATGCCGGAAGTGGCGGGCGCTGCCGGCAACTATATTGAAGCTGACGATGCAGACGGCTTGCGTGACGTGATGAGCCGACTGATCGACGATCAAGCACATTGGCAGGCATGCCGAGAAGCCGGATTACAGCAGTCACGGCTTTTTTCCTGGGAACGTTGTGCACAGGCTACGGCCGGTGCCTACCGCCAGGCCATGGGAGGTTGAATGCGAGTTCTTCATTTTTTCAAGACGTACCTGCCTGATTCGGTCGGCGGCATCGAGCAAGTGATCTTCCAGCTGTGCGAAAGTGGTGCCCAACACGGTGTCGACGGCCAGGTGCTGACGCTCAGTGCCGACCCGAATCCGCCGGTGGTGCAACTGGGTCAGCACGAAGTGCACCGCGCCAAACTCGACATCCAGTTCGCCTCAACCGGGTTTTCCTGGAGCGTGTTCAAGCAGTTTCGCGAAATGGCCGCCGAGGCGGACGTGGTCAATTACCACTTCCCGTGGCCGTTCATGGACCTGGTGCATTTCGCCAGCGCCATCAAGAAACCCAGCGTCGTCACCTACCACTCGGACATCATTCGTCAAAAACACCTGCTCAAACTCTACCGGCCACTGATGAACCGCTTCCTCGCCAGTGCCGACCGCATTGTCGCGGCCTCGCCCAATTACCTGCACACCAGCGATGTCCTGCAGCAGTTTCAGGACAAGACCCGGGTGATTCCCTACGGCTTGAACAAAGCAGGTTATCCACAGGCGGAAAGTGAGCGGATGAACCACTGGCGGCAAAAGCTTGGGGATAAGTTTTTCCTCTTTGTTGGAGTGATGCGCTATTACAAAGGCCTGCACATCCTGCTCGACGCCATGAAAGATGTGGACTATCCGGTGGTCATCGTCGGCGCCGGGCCGCTGGAGCAGGCACTGCACGCCCAGGCAGCAGCGCTGGGGCTGCGTAACATTCATTTCCTCGGACGCCTTGGGGATGAGGACAAGGTCGCACTGCTGCAATTGAGCTACGCGATTGTCTTCCCGTCGCACCTGCGCTCCGAAGCGTTCGGCATCTCGCTGCTGGAAGGCGCGATGTACGGCAAACCGATGATCTCCAGCGAGATCGGCACCGGCACCAGCTACATCAATATCCACAACGAGACGGGACTGGTGGTGCCGCCAAGTCATCCACAGGCATTTCGCGAGGCGATGCGCACCCTGTGGGAAAACCCGCTGCGCGCTGCAGAGATGGGAGTGAAGGCGCAGGCCCGTTACCGGCAGTTATTCACAGCCGATGAAATGGGCCGCAAGTGGACAGCGCTTTATCAGGAACTGCTGGAAGAAAAATCGCTGTCCTACGCCTGACTTTCGCTTGAAACATGTCTCCTCGGTGGCGAATGGAGGATCGGGTTTAAAGATCCAGCACCAGCGGTTGCTCGCTCTGCGCCGGCACCGCACAGCAAATCAGCACCTGTCCCTCTTCCGGGATATCGGCGGGGGGCTGTGGATAATTCACCGCACCGCTGACCAACCGGGTCTTGCAGGTACCGCACGAACCACCACGGCAACTGAATTCCGGATGCAATCCACGACTTTCCGCCAGCTCCAGCAAACTGCCACCGTCCGGTTGCCAACGGGCCTCCTTGGCCGAGCGTTCGAACACCACGGGCACGGAGGTGGTGGCGGCCGGGGGCTGCTCAATCGTGATGGCGTCCGCATCGGCACGCCGCTTAAGGGTCGAAGGGCCGAAAGTCTCGGCGTGGATCTGTGCATCGCGCACGTCCAGTTCGCGCAAGCTGTCGTACAGACCTTGGGTGAAAGCGCCGGGGCCACACAGAACAAAGTCGATCTGATCGTAATCCTCGACCGCCAGCAGATTCCTCAGCACCGCGTCATCGATGCGCCCGTGCAGGTCAAAATCTTCACCTTCGTGTGCATCCTCTTCCGGCTGACTGAGCAAACGCAGAACCCGCACCGCATCGCCCGCACTGTCCAACAAACGGTCCAGTTCCTTGCGAAACGGTTGATCGGCCAGGCTGCGCGAACTCTGCAGCAACCACGTCGGACGAATCCTGCGCGTGCGCAAACCTTGATAAACCACTTCGCGCAGCATCGACAGCAGCGGCGTAATGCCGACCCCGGCCGCCAACAGCACCAGCGGCCGGCGTTCCAGCGGCGCCACGGTGAAATGCCCTTGCGGCGCTCGCGCCTCCAACACGTCACCCACCTGGATCTGCTCATGCAAATGGCTCGACACGCGGCCTTCGCGCTTCACACTGATCCGGTAAAAACCATCCGACGGCGCACTCGACAGGCTGTAAGTGCGGATGTGCACCTCGCCATCGAGAGTAAAACGCAGCGGTAGATGCTGACCCGCGAGAAACACCGGAAAACCGGCGCCATCGTCCGGCTCCAGGTAAATGGAGCGGATGTTGCGACTTTCTGCCTCGATCTTCGCCACCCGCAGCGGCCGCCAACGGTTACCCAACGCCTGTGCCTGCAAACGGGCATCGGCCTCGGCCCAGTTGCCGGTCAGCAGACTGGTGGGCGACATGCCATCGAAGCGCCAGCGCAAGGCCAGCGCTGCCGGGCGCCGCACCAGTTTTTCCACATCAAATGTCCACAGCCGTTCGGCCCCCTGGAAAGCCTCGATCTGTGGCCCATCGAGGACGATTTCCGTACGGCCGCTCAGGTGCAGCAAATCGCCTGTGGAAAAGTCGATGAACAGCAAGCCAGCCTTGGGGTTGAGCAGCAGATTGCCGAGGGTGTTGAAGTGCAGGTTGCCGGCAAAATCCGGGATGGTCAGGCGATTGCCTTCTACGCGTACGAAACCGGCCTGACCGCCACGGTGGGAAACGTCCACTGATCGCTGGCCATCGACATCGACGTAACTGGCGATAAAGAACGTGTCGGCGCTGGCGATCAACGCGGCGCCCGCGTCGTCCAGCGCATCCAGATGCCGCGCCGGCCGCGACGCGGGATCAGTCAGCGGCACCCGCTGAAACTGGCGCAACTGAATGTACTGCGGGCAGTTGCCGAAGGCCTGATCCACCGTCACGTCGAAACCGCTCGCCTCAAGATTAGTGACATGACCATTGAGCCGGTTGCGCCGACGGGTGTGCAACTCGATGCCGAGCAAACCGACCGGCTCTCCATGACGAATCGGCGCCGGATCATCATCGGCGGGCAGGCTGGCAAATTGAAGGCGCTGCGGATCGGGCGAATGGGCGAACCCCGGCGCACCTTCCAGCACGCTGGCCCAAGGACGCCCCTCGGCATCCACTGCGCCGTACAACATGAACGGCAATTGCTGATAGAACTCACGGTGCTGGTCCGGCATCCAGGTACGAATGACCTTACGCCCGAATGCTTCCATGCGCTCGGCCACCCCCACATGCTCTTGCAGTTGCCGCTCGCCCGCGTGCCAAGGTGAACGTTCCATCACGACCTCTCCTCTGCCCCTGCGGCGCAGTGTGGATGATGAGCATCAGACTGCGGTTTGCAGACCGGCGACGGTGCGCGGCATGCCGACAAAACCGGGCAGTGCTTCGACCCGAGCCAGCCAGGCGCGCACGTTGCCATAGTCATCCAGCGACACGTTGCCTTCCGGCGCGTGGGCAATGTAGCTGTAGGCCGACACGTCGGCGATGGTCGGCTCGCTGCCCGCCAGATACGGTGTGTTGCCCAGTTCGACTTCCATCACCTTGAGCAGGTTGTGCGCACGGGTAATCACTTCTTCAGCATTGAGTTTCGCCCCGAACACCGTGATCAACCGTGCTGCCGCCGGGCCAAAGGCGATTGGCCCGGCGGCTGCCGACAACCAGCGCTGCACCCGTGCGGCGCCCAGCGGATCGCTTGGCAGCCAGCGGCCATTGCCATATTTCTGCGCCAGATACACCAGAATCGCGTTGGAATCAGCCAACACCACGCCATTGTCATCAATGGCCGGTACCTGACCGAAACTGTTGATCGCCAGATACGCCGGCTGTTTGTGCTCGCCTTTGGCCAGATCGACGAAGATCAGTTCGGTCGGCAGTTGCAACAGCGATAGCATCAGCTCAACCCGGTGGGCGTGGCCGGAACGAGGGAAGTTGTAGAGTTTGATCGGTTGCATGGTCGACTCCGCTGGATGATCGCACCGCCCAAGGGTGGCAGCGCTGATGGAGGCCATCTTCTACCTATCCTTGAAGCAACAGAATCACCAGCATTTGCAATCGATTATTTCTTCTCATGCAATAAAGCGGCATTTTTCAGCCCCGGATGCTCACGCAGAGCATTTACCGTGAAATCAACAAAACTGCGCACCCGCGCCGGCGCCTTGCGCCCGCCCTGATACACCACATGAATCGGCAGCGGCGGCAGTTCGAAGTCAGCGAGGACGATTTCCAGTTCGCCGGCCGCGACCTTGTTCGCCACTTGATAGGAAAGCACCCGGGTCAGCCCCAGTCCCAGACACGCGGCCGTGATCGCAGCCTGATTGGCGGTGACTACCAGACGCGGCTCCGGGCGCACGATCAATGGTTCGCCCTGTTCGAGAAACGGCCAGGTGCGTATCTGGCCGGTGGCCGAAGTCGCCACCACGGGCAAACCGGCCAACGCCTGAGGATGCGTGGGGCGGCCGTGATCGGCCAGGTATTGCGGCGAACCGCAAACCACCCGCCGAACCTCGCCCACGCGAATCGCATGCTGATTGCTGTCCGCCAGTTCACCGATGCGCACCGCGACATCGATACCCTCCTCAACCATGCTCACCACCCGATCGAGCAACAGGGCATTGATCGAAACGTCCGGATACTGCGCCAGATAACCGGCCATCACCGGCGTGACAAACAACTCGCCAAACAACACCGGCGCCGTCACCGTCAATTGCCCACGGGGCTGGGCGTGACTGCCGGCAGCCGAATCCTCGGCTTCCTGCACCTCGGCGAGAATTCTGCGACAGTCCTCCAGATAACGTTGCCCCGCCTCGCTCAAATGCACGCTGCGCGTGGTTCGAATCAGCAATTGCGTACCGATGCGCTGCTCCAGTGCGGCCACAGCACGGGTGACGCTGGCGGCGGACAGGCCCAGATGCCGTGCGGCGGCGGCAAAGCCCTGCTCCTTGGCGACGGCGGCAAAGACTTGCATTTCCTGGAAGCGATCCATGGATACCCTCGAATCAGATACAAAAATCGCAGCCGAAGCTGCGATTTTTTTGGGTCGAACTCAGCTGTGGATAACTTATTCCACCGTTACCGACTTCGCCAGGTTACGCGGCTGATCCACGTCCGTGCCCTTGAGCACAGCAACGTAGTACGACAGCAGTTGTAGCGGAATGGTGTAGAGGATTGGCGACAGGATGTCGTGGATGTGCGGCATCTGCACGACGTGGGTGCCTTCGCCGTTGGTCATCCCGGCTTTTTCGTCGGCGAACACGACCAGTTCGCCACCACGCGCACGCACTTCCTGCAGGTTGGACTTAAGCTTCTCCAGCAGTTCGTTGTTCGGCGCTACGGTGACCACCGGCATGTCGTTATCCACAAGCGCGAGCGGGCCGTGCTTCAGCTCTCCGGCTGGATAGGCTTCGGCGTGGATGTAGGAGATCTCCTTGAGTTTCAAGGCGCCTTCCATCGCGACCGGGAATTGCGCACCGCGACCGAGGAACAAGGTATGGTTCTTCTCGGCGAACAGTTCGGCGACTTTCTCGACCGTGCTGTCCATCGCCAGGGCTTCGCCCAGGCGGGTTGGCAGGCGACGCAGTTCTTCCACCAGCGTGGCTTCAATGCCTTTGGCCAGCGTGCCGCGCACTTGGCCCAGCGAAAGGGTCAGCAGCAACAGACCGACCAATTGCGTGGTGAAGGCTTTGGTCGAGGCGACACCGATTTCGCGCCCGGCCTGGGTCAGCAGGGTCAGGTCGGATTCGCGTACCAGCGAACTGATGCCGACGTTGCAGATCGCCAGGCTGGCGAGAAAGCCCAGCTCTTTGGCGTTGCGCAGCGCGGCCAGGGTGTCGGCGGTTTCGCCGGACTGCGAGATCGTGACAAACAAGGTATCTGGCTGCACCACCACTTTGCGGTAGCGGAACTCGCTGGCGACTTCGACCTGGCAAGGGATACCAGCCAGTTCTTCGAGCCAGTAACGCGCAACCATACCAGCGTGGTAACTGGTGCCGCAGGCCACGATCTGCACATTGCGTACTTTGGCGAACAGTTCGGCCGCTTGCGGGCCGAATGCCTGTACCAGCACTTGATCATTGCTCAGACGACCTTCGAGGGTGCGCTGAACAACGGTCGGCTGCTCGTGGATTTCCTTGAGCATGTAGTGACGGAACTCACCCTTGTCCGCTGCTTCGGCACCGTCGCTGTACTGCACGGTCTGGCGCTCGACGGCGTTGCCCTGAACATCCCAGATCTGCACGTTATCACGACGAATTTCGGCGATATCGCCCTCTTCCAGGTACATGAAGCGGTCTGTGACCTGGCGCAACGCCAGTTGATCGGAAGCGAGGAAGTTCTCGCCCAGCCCCAGGCCGATCACCAGTGGACTGCCACTGCGGGCGGCGACCAGACAATCCGGTTGCTTGGCATTGATCACTGCCAGACCGTAAGCACCGTGCAGTTCTTTAACAGTGGCTTTGAGGGCGACGGTCAGGTCAGGTTGCTCCTTGAGCTTTTCGCTGAGCAGGTGGGCAATGACTTCAGTGTCGGTGTCCGAAGTAAACACGTAACCCAGCGCTTTGAGTTGTTCACGCAGAGCTTCGTGGTTTTCGATGATGCCGTTGTGCACCACCGCGATATCACCGGAGAAATGCGGGTGGGCGTTGCGTTCACACGGTGCGCCGTGGGTTGCCCAACGGGTGTGGGCAATTCCGAGACGGCCGATCAGTGGATGCTCGGCCAACGCGGTTTCGAGTTCGCTGACTTTGCCCGGGCGGCGCATGCGCTCCAGGGTTTCGTCGTTGGTGTAGACCGCTACACCTGCGCTGTCATAGCCACGGTATTCGAGGCGCTTGAGGCCTTCGAGCAGGATGGCAGTGATATTACGTTCAGCCACTGCGCCGACAATTCCACACATGCTTATTTCTCCTGACTGACAGCCGCGCAAATCAAAGTGATGCCGCGGGCCTGAATCTGATCGCGGGCCTCATGGGGCAGGCGATCATCGGTAATGAGGGTATGGACACTGCTCCATGGCAGCTCCAGGTTGGGAATCTTTCGGCCGATCTTGTCGGCCTCGACCATCACGATCACTTCGCGCGCGACTTCAGCCATCACCCGGCTCAAACCCAGCAGCTCATTAAACGTGGTGGTGCCGCGCACCAGGTCGATGCCGTCGGCACCAATGAACAACTGATCGAAGTCGTAAGAGCGTAGTACCTGCTCGGCCACCTGGCCCTGAAAGGATTCCGAATGCGGATCCCAGGTGCCGCCGGTCATCAGCAGCACGGGCTCGTGTTCGAGTTCGCTCAAGGCGTTGGCGACGTGCAGCGAGTTGGTCATCACCACCAGACCCGGCTGTTGGCCGAGTTCGGGAATCATAGCGGCGGTGGTGCTGCCACTGTCGATGATGATGCGTGCGTGTTCACGGATTCGTTTTACCGCTGCACGCGCAATCGCCTGCTTGTATCTGGAAACGCTCTGAGCAGTTTCCGCGACCAGTTCCTGGGGCATGGTGATCGCCCCGCCGTAGCGACGCAGCAACAGACCGTGACTTTCCAGCGCGGCGAGATCCTTGCGAATCGTAACTTCGGAAGTTTCGAAGCGCTTGGCCAGTTCATCCACACTCACTTCGCCCTGCTCGTTGAGCAAGGCCAGTATGTTGTGGCGGCGTTGGGGTGTGTTGCGTTTCGACATGGTGATTTTATGTTTCGTTTCGAAAGATAACGGAACCAATCAAAACCTATTGCTGAAAGGTCGTCAAGCGGCGGGCCGACTTTTTTGAGAGCGCCACAAACCAAAATGGGAGCGGGCTTGCTCGCGAACGCGGCGTATCAGTCACTGATTGTGTGCCTGATGCACCGCGTTCGCGAGCAAGCCCGCTCCCACATGGAACAACATTGTGGATAACTCAGCTCTTCTTGATCTTCTCCGGCCGTTTCCAGCCATCGATGTTCTTTTGCCGCGCACGGCCAACAGCCAACTGCGCGTTATCCACATTTTGAGTAATGGTCGAACCGGCCGCTGTGGTTGCACCGCTGGAGATATCCACAGGTGCGACCAATGAGTTGTTCGAACCAATGAACACATCTTCGCCCAACACGGTTTTCCACTTGTTGGCGCCATCGTAGTTACAGGTAATCGTGCCGGCACCTATGTTGGTGCGAGCACCGATTTCGGCGTCGCCCAGGTAGGTCAGATGTCCAGCCTTGGCGCCCTCACCCATACGGGCGTTTTTCAGTTCAACGAAGTTACCCACATGGGCACGGGCCTCCAGCACAGTGCCTGGACGCAGGCGAGCAAACGGGCCGGCATCGCTGCCTTCACCGAGAACGGCGCCTTCGATGTGGCTGTTGGCTTTGACGATCACGCCTTTGCGCAGCGTACTGTCCTTGATCACGCAATTCGGGCCAATCACCACGTCATCTTCAATAACGACGTTGCCTTCGAGAATCACGTTGATATCGATCAGTACGTCGCGACCGACGGTCACCTCGCCGCGCACATCAAAACGTGCCGGGTCACGCAGGGTAACGCCCTGCGTCATCAGGCGGCGACCGGCGCGCAACTGGTAATGACGCTCCAGTTCGGACAGTTGCTTGCGGTCGTTGGCGCCCTGCACTTCCATCGGATCGTGCGGCTGTTCCGTGGCCACCACCAGACCGTCGTTGACCGCCATTTCGATCACGTCCGTCAGGTAATACTCGCCCTGCGCGTTGTTGTTCGACAGGCGGCTCATCCAGTCGGCCAGACGATTGGCTGGCACGGCGAGAATGCCGGTGTTGCCTTCGGTGATTGCACGTTGGGCTTGACTGGCATCTTTGTGCTCGACGATGGCGGCGACTTTGCCATCGGCGTCGCGCACGATGCGGCCATAGCCCGTCGGATCGTCCAGCTCGACGGTCAGCAAACCCATCTGGCCTGGAACGACGTGCTTGAGCAGGCGTTGCAAGGTCTCGACTTCAATCAGCGGCACATCACCGTAAAGAATCAGCACGGTGTCGGCAGTAATGAAAGGCACTGCCTGAGCGGTCGCATGGCCGGTGCCCAGTTGCTTGTCCTGCAGCACGAAATTCAGATCATCAGCGGCCAGACGTTCACGTACCACATCGGCACCGTGGCCAATGACTACATGGATACGTTGTGGATCAAGTTGCCGGGCACTGTGGATAACATGGCCCAACATGGAATTGCCGGCAATCGGGTGCAAGACCTTCGGCAACGCCGAACGCATACGAGTGCCTTGACCGGCCGCGAGGATAACAATTTCGAGAGACATGACTGGCTACCAATCCTGGGTGGTCAGCAACTGCGACCGGGTTGTAAAAATCGGAAAAGAAAAAAGGGTAGCCGAGGCTACCCTTTTTTATCAATCGCACAACAAGTGACTGACGGATTAACCGCCAAACTTCTTGCGGATCTGCTGGACGGTGCGCAGCTGAGCTGCAGCCTCGGCCAGACGTGTAGCAGCGGCGCCGTAGTCGAACTCCGCGCCACGTTCATGCAACGCCTTCTCGGCAGCCTGGACGGCTTGCTGAGCGGAGGCTTCATCCAGGTCGGCAGCACGTTGCACAGTGTCGGCAAGCACCTTGACCATGTTCGGCTGAACCTCGAGGAAACCACCGGAGATGTAAAACACCTCGGCTTCCCCGCCTTGCTTGATCAGGCGGATTGGACCCGGCTTGAGATTAGTGATCAGCGGCGCGTGACCCAGAGCGATACCAAGATCACCCAGTGCACCGTGCGCAATCACCATCTCGACCAGGCCGGAAAAGATTTCCCCTTCCGCGCTGACGATATCGCAATGGACTGTCATAGCCATCTGTTTGCCTCAACCTAAATTAGCGCCCGTTGCCGGGCGCCGGGATTACAGTTTCTTTGCTT
>NZ_JBIUWN010000025.1:0-65084 GCF_044743485.1 Pseudomonas sp. NPDC087614
AGCGAAACGCTGTTATCGGCACTGATTCCACTGCCAATGACGTTGATGTCCCGAGATGCATTGAGAATCGCATCGTGCCCGGCATTGACCTGGCTACCGATACTCTCGGAGCTGACAACTTCCCGTCCACCATTGTGGGAAGTGGCAAAAGTCATGTCCGCGCCAAAGCCTGGCGTTCCGGCAGCCCAACCGATAGCGTCCTTCAGCGAAAGGCCCAGTTTCTTTTTGTACTCTTCGGCACGGCTGTAGGCCTGATCATCGGCGGAAGACAGGGTGATATCGCCTTCCTTGTCCACCAGGCCAGCGTGTAGTTCAGCATCGTTTTTGGCGTTGACTTCACTGGCGTTCAGGCGAACATCGCGCCCGGCGAGAACCACCGTATCGTGACCAGCGTTCAACTCACTGCCGACCTGGGTAACCGATGTCTGCAAATGACTGCTGCCACTTTTGGACATGCCGAATAGGCCGGTTTTGGTTTTTTTGCTGTAACTGCCCGACTCCTCCGTAGCGGAAAGCACCGCGACATCGTTGGTCGCACCGACAAACAGATCATTACCGGCGTTCATCTGGCTGCCGATGATGGTGACGTTACGACCGCCATCAAGACTGAGGTCGCCGTCTTTACGCCTTGAGACGTTGACGGTCAGATCACGTCCCGCGTCGATTACTGACGCGACGTTTTCACTTTCATAGCTTTCTGTCTGGGTGGTCTTGCTTCGACCAAAGGAGCCTTTTTTCTTCCTGTAGTAGTAAGAGGAACTCTCGTCCTTGGCCGAAGCGACAGTAATATCCTGTACTGCGTCGAGGCTGACATCATCTTCAGCCTTGATCCGGCTGGCGATAATCCCAAGATCATTACCTGCCTTCAGGGAAATGTCGCGCCCGGAATTTAAAACCGACGACTGTTGAGTAATGCTGTGGGTTTCGTTAGCGCGCTTCTTGCTACGCGCGACATAGTCACTTTCATCGGCTGCCGAGGTGATCACGATGTCATGGCCGGCATCAACTTTGAGATCGCGCTTCGCATCCAGCCGACTAGCCACAACCGCCACATCCCGATCGGCACTGATCGACAGATCGCGCCCGGACGTCACTTCAGCACCGTGCTGGGTAATGGTCTGATTCAGGAAGTTGCTGCCACGTGAATCCGTGCGGCGATCCTGAACCGAGGTGATGTTCACATCGCGATCGGCATCGAGCGTCATGTCCCCACCGCTATTCAGCACGCCGCCGATATTGCTGATATCACGCCCGGCATTGATCGTCAGAACGTTGGCCGCTTCGATCCGTGCCGCGTTGTTCAGGACGTCGCGGTGCTGCAGCGTGCCGCCGTAGTTGGTGTCGTAGCCATAAACATCGCGCTGGTTGATCACGTCACCGTTGGTGGCCGTCAGACTGACGTCCTTGCCCGAAATAACGCCGCCGCCCTTGTTGACGATGTTGTTGCCGGCCTTGAGCGTGAGACGCTCACCGGCTTCGATCAAACCGCTGTTGGTGAGGTTGTTGCCGGCTTCAGCCGACAGGTTGTTCGAGGCGCGAAGCGTGCCGGCGTTATTGAGGTCCGCACCGGCGATCAGGGTCACGTCACCGCCCTGAATCAATGCGCCGTTGGGTGCCAGGCGGTTATTCGCCTGGGCGAGGTAAAGCACCGGCACCAGCACCTTCTCGCCATTCACTTCGTGCTCTTCGAGCCAGACGATGTCATGGGTCAATGCCGCCACTTGTTGCGCCGTCAATGTCACGCCCATCGACAGGTTGAGTTCATTCTTGCTGGCGATGGCGTTGTTCATCAGGTACTTGAACATCGCTTCGTCGGAGGTCTGGCCGTCGATGAAACGTTGGCCGGTGCGGGCAACGACAGCCTGCTGAACCAGGCGCTGTTCAAACAGGCCATCGCCCAGACGCTTGGCGCTGTTGTCCGGGTCGTACCCCAGTTTGTCGAGCAGATAGTCCGAGCTCATGAACTGCTTGAGATCGGTGAGTGCCGGGTTGGTCTCGATCAGGTATTTGTGCGGATTGGAGCGCACGCTGGTGTCAGGCAAGCCCTGAACGCGCGGAACATTGAATGAGGCGCTTCCCCGGTTGGGCAACAGTACGCCGACCGGCCCGTCACCCGCGGCTGCGTTTACATTGATCACGGCCGTCTTGTCGTTGAGGTTCAACGATGGGCGACTGGCCAATGCCAGCTCTCGGTTTTTCACCGAGACCGGATCGTTTGTGTCGAACTGCAAGTCAGTGGCGTGCCTGACCGGCATGCCATCGGAGCGCTCTGTAGTACTTGCGGCTATGGAACCAATCGTCCAGTCCTTGCCGGCAACCAACGTTTGTTCTGTGCCGCCCTTGCCGCTGAGACGGAACAAGCCATTGTCACCGGTCGGCAGCGTGAAGCCTGGCAGTGCCAGCGGGTTGACCTGTTGTTGCGCCAGATCCGGCGGCAACTGCGGGTTCAAGAAAACCACCGTCGGTTTGGCCGCGTTTTTCACCCCGGTATCGGCACCGCCCTTGGTGGTGCCGTCAAAGTTTGTATATGGGTTCAGGTTGCCGTTGTTGATGGTGGTCTTGGCGTTGATCTGTACCGCTTGTCCGGCCTGAATGATCGAAGGAACACTGCCGCCGCCGTTGGTGAAAACCCGGTCATCGCGCTGCTTCACGCCTGCCAGGATCTGTGCCGGCACTGCGACCTCGGGCCCGATTCCGAACTTGGTGTTGACCTTGTTGAGCAACTGCTTGTTCAGCGCCTGGTAATCCCAATGCATCCCGCCCTTGTCAGGCTCGTGCCAGCTATCAATATAGTCATATTGATTTTTTGAGTTTCGGTCGGCATAAGCCTGCAGGTCCGTGCTGACCCAGCTCGATTGGGGTTTGTTTGGAAGCCCGCCGAGTTTGTAGGTGCGCATCCGTGCAAAGGTGCCCGACTGCAAGCCGAAATTATCGAAGCTATCAACGTCGAGGGTGATGTTCTTGCCCGCGGAAATCAGCGACGCCGTGTTGGTGAAGGCCCCGACATTCGCGGTCAGATTGCCAGCCACCGAGAGCGATGATTGCGGCCCGGTGATCTTCGAGGTCGACTCAAAGTTTTCGTTGACGTAGAACGTGGTACCGCTGAACGTAATGTCGCCGGAGAGAAATTTCTCCTCGCCTATCACACCTTCAGTCTTGTTATTGAAACTGTTGGCGGACAGCGAAAAATCACCGTCCACATTGATCGAAGCCGCGAGGTTGTTGACGCTGTTTGCCCGACCGCCAGCAATACCGGCAATCGTCAGGTTGCCAATGCTGTAAACGTCCCCGGTCTGGTTGGTGAAATCATTGACCAGCAGATTCATGTTGCCGCCGCTGAAGACCAGCCCGTGGTCGTTCACTAGGCTAGCCGTGCTGATCGTCAGG
The DNA here is from genome assembly GCF_044743485.1 of Pseudomonas sp. NPDC087614. Taxonomy (NCBI): domain Bacteria; kingdom Pseudomonadati; phylum Pseudomonadota; class Gammaproteobacteria; order Pseudomonadales; family Pseudomonadaceae; genus Pseudomonas; species Pseudomonas sp. NPDC087614. The sequence goes on from NZ_JBIUWN010000025.1 coordinate 3,388, forward strand.
TCCTGCGCGGCACCCAGCGTGCCGGTGTTGCTCACGGTGCCTGCATTGATCGTCAGGCCGTTGTTGGAAGTCAGTCGACCTCCGGCATTGTTCAACAGCCCGCCAATGTTGAAGGTACCCTGCCCGCCACTGCCGATGCTGGCGACGCTGGTGAGGCCCAGTTGAGCAGCGTTGAAGGTCATGTCACCCAGGCTGCTGACACGACCATTACCGCCGTAAGTCCCGCCTATCTGGAAGTCCATGCCACCATCACTGGCGATCAAACCCTCGTTGGTCCAGTTGCCGCCACGCGCCACCAACTGGTTCGACGCCAGCAACTGCCCGCTAGCGGTCTGCACAAAATTGCCGACGTTGACCGTCAAGCGTCCGGCCTGGATCACACTGCTGTTAGTCCAGCTGTCCGCGTTCAGCGTCAGGCCGCCGCGGGTTACCAGCGAGCCGCCGGCGTTCATGACGTTGGTGGTCGAGATGCCGAACTCGCCCACGCCGACATGGGTGATCGAGCCGCCAGCATTGAGGAAGCTCGGCGTGGCAAGGTTGAAGTCGTTGTTGGCGGTTTCCACCAGACCGTTGCGGTTATCGAACTGGCTGCCGATCTGGAAATCGGTTTTACCACCGACGCTCAGCGCGCGCAGTTTGCCGCTCTGGTTATCGAGGCTGGCAGCGCGCACGGCCAGGGTGTTGGCACTTTCGACAAGGCCGCCACGGTTGGTCAGGTTGCCGTTGACGCCCAGCTCGATGCCATTGCCACTGATCTGCCCGGCGTTGTTGTTGAGCGAACCGGCGCTGACTTTGACCATGCCTCGGGCATAGATGCCGCCACTGCTGTTGTCGAGTGCATTACCACCGGCATCGAGCAGAATGTCGCCGCTGTTGGCGGCGATGCGCCCGCCGTCGCTGTAGATACCACCGAGAGCACGCAAGTCGAGGCGGCTGCCTTCGATCTTGCCGCCCTGGCCGTTACGCAACACGCCGGTCAGGCGGGTCTGCAGCAAACCCTTGAGGCTCGACAGCACACCGCCACGGCTGTCGAGGCTGGCGGCGGTGAGGGTCAGGTCGCCGTTCTGGGCGATGATCTTGCCGCCTTGGTTGTCGATGGCGCCGCTGCCCGCATTCACGGTCAGTGCTGTCATGCTTTGCACAGCGCCCTTGGCGTTGTTCAGCGCCGCAGCGGTGAGGTTCACCCCGGCATCGCGGCTGGAGATCAGGCCATCGGTGTCGTTGTGCAGAGTGCCGCCAGCGGTGAGATCCAGTTGGCCGTTGGCCGACACGGTGCCGCTTTGGCTGTTGTTCAGATCACCGCTGGTGAGCAGGCTCAGCAAGGTCTGGCTGATCAATTGTCCGCCGCGGTTGTCGACACTGGCGGAACGCTTGATCAGCAGTGGGCCGCTGCTGCCCAGCGCACCATTGACGTTGGTCAGGGCACCGAGCAGGTCGAGGCTAACGCTGTCATCGCCAACGAGGCTGCCATTGCTGTTGTTCAGGTGCGTGCCGGTGAAGGTCAGGGCTTTTTTCGCAGTGATTCTGCCGCCGCTGTTGTCCAGCGATGCGGCGCGGACGTCGAGCGCGTCACCGCTCTCGATCAAGCCGCCGGAAGCATTGCTGAGCGTGCCGCCAGTCAGGGCCAGCGTCTGTTTGCCGCCACTGCTGACCGTGCCGTTGCTGTTATCGAGGCTGGCCGCTTTGATACTCACTTCGCCCTTCGCGCCCACGCCACCTTTGCTGTGGTTGGTGAGCGCACCACTGAGGTCGATGCTGGTGTTGCCGAGCAGGCTGGAGACACTGCCTTCCTGACTGTTGTCGAGGGTGCCGCCGGTGACGCTCACGCCGTTCCAGCCAGAGACCAGACCGCCCTGGTTTTTCAGCTCGGCAGCGGTCAGGGTCAGTTGATCGTTGCTGATCAAGTTGCCGCCACGGTTGTCCAGGCTGTTACCTTTCAAATTGAAGCTGTTGACGCTGGAAATCTCGCCCTTCTGGTTATTCAGGTTGCGCAGCGTCTCAATGCTCAACACGCCTTTGCTGTTGATCACGCCGTTCTGGTTATTGAGATCACGCAGGTGGGCGATGCTCAGCAAACCCTTGCTGCTGATCAGGCCGTCCTGGTTATTCAGATCCTGTGCGGTGGCGCCCAGATCGATCGCCACGCCCGCAACACCCACCAGCGTGCCGCCCTGATTATTCAGGCCGGTGCTGTTGAGGTTCAGCTGTTGCGCGGCCTTGATGCTGCCCTTGTTCTGGTTGTTCAGCAGGCTATCGACCTTGACGTCGATATCGCTGTCACTGAGCAAAACACCTTCGCCACTGTTGTCCAGACTCGCCGCGCGAACCTGCAGCGCCGCCGCCGCGATCTTGCCTTTGATCGAGGTCAGCGCGTTGTCGATCTGCAGGGTGAGTTTTTGATTGCTCAGCAGTTGGCCGCCGCTGTTATCCAATGACTTGGCGAGCAGTTCGAAAGCCTGCTCGCTGGAGATCTCGCCGCCACGGTTGTTTACGTCGGCCAGATTCTTCAACAGCAACTGACCCGGCGCACTGATGACGCCGCCCTGGTTGTTCAAAGCGCCGCCGTTCAGGTCGACGCTGACATCAGCATTGCTGCTGAACAGCTTGCCACTCTGCTGATCCAGACCACGAACATTGGCCACCAGCGAATTGGCCGCGCCGAGGCTGCCGGCGGTGTTGGTCACCTGGCCGGCTGTGATGTGCAGTTGATCGGCGGAGTAAATGCTGGCCTGACTGTTGTTGAGGTCGCCGGTGGTGATGCTCAGTTTGCCTTTGCCACTGATCGCGCCTTGTTGCTGGTTATCCAGCGTGCTGCTGTTGAGCGTCAGGTCGGTATCGGTCAGCAGTTTGCCGCCCTGGTTACTGACGGCGCCACGGGTGTCGATGGTCAGCGCTTTAGCGCTGGAGACCGTGCCGGCCTTGTTGTCGAGGCTGTCGGCGTTGATCGCCAGAGCCCCTTCGCTGACGACACTGCCCAGCCCGTTGTTCAGACCCGCAGAGAGGTTGATTGCGATATCTTTCTGGCTGGTCAGACGTCCGCTGTTTTCCAGGGTCTTGCCCGTCAGGGTCAGGCCGCTGTCACCGGACAGCAGCCCCTTGTTGCGGTTGATGACTTCATTAACCGTCAGCGCCAGATTGCCGCCAGCGAGCATGTAGCCGCTGTCACTGTTGTCGAGCCAGGCGCCGATCAGGCTCACATCGGCCTTGCTCGACAGTTCGCCGCTGCGGTTGTCGACACGGTCAACGGTGAGGTTCAGCGCTTTTGTCGCGCCCACCAGACCTTCCTGACGATTATCCAGAGACGCCGCTTTGAGCGTCAGGCCGTTGTCGGCAATGACCACACCGTCCTGGTTATCGAACAGACCGGTGACGCTCAAATCAACGTCGCCGCGACCACGGATTTCGCCATGGGTATTGTCCAGGCTGGCGCTGCGCGCTTCGATGCCTGCTGAGGCGATCACGCCTTTGATGTTGCTCAGGGCACGTTCAACAATCAGCGTGAGCTTTTCGTTGCTCAGCAGTTTGCCGCCATCGTTGTTCAGGCTTTGCGCGTTGACGCTCCAGGCTTTCGCGCCGGAAATCTCACCAGCGCTGTTGTTCACCTCATTGAGGTTCTTGAACAGCAATTGACCCGGCGCATGAATGTTACCGCGCTGGTTGTCGAGCAGACCGTTGTGCATGTCCACGGTCAGATCGGCGTTGCTGAACAGCTCGCCGCCGTCCTGCTCCAGCGAAGTGACCGATACGTCCAGGTTCTGCTGACTGCCGATGGTCCCGCCTGAGTTATCCAGGTGGGTGGCGGTGAGCAACAGCGTGCCATCGGTGGCGAGACTGCCGCCGCGCAGGTTCTTGAATTCGCCAGTGGTCAGCGTCGAATCGGCCTTGGCGCTGATGATGCCGGTGTCGCTGTTGTCGAGGCTGCCACTGGTAAATGTCAGGCCCTTTTGCGAGGCGAGCAATCCGCCCTGGTTCAATACAGCGCCGACGCTGGTGAGCGCCATCGACTCGATACTCGACAGTTTGCCCAGACGATTGTCGAGACTGCCGAGGTTGAGGGTCATCTGCCCTTCACTGCTGATCAGGCCTTGCTGGTTATCCACGGCCTCGCCGAAGGTCAGACCCAGTGTTTTCTGGCTGACGATCCGCCCGGCGACGTTGCTCAAACCGATGCCGCTCAGCGTGCTCGCGCCCTTGCTGAAAATCAGACCGTTAGTGCCGTTGATGATCTGCGCGACTTTCGCCTCCAGCGTGGTGTCGGACAACACCTTGCCGCCCTCGCTGTTGTCTAGGCGCGAACCGTTGATGTGCAGGTCCTGCTGGCTGGAGAGCGAGCCACCGCGGTTGTCGATCTGGTCGACGTTGACCGTCAGGGTCTTGAGCGACCCGACGAGACCGTCCTGATGGTTCTGCAGCGTCTTGCCAGTCAGCAACAGATTGCCTTCGGCGACCAGTTCACCGCCCTGCTGGTTCAGGCTGTCGATGCTGGCGTCGATATCGCCCTTGCCGGAAATGCGCCCACCATCGTTGGTGACATTTTTGGCCTTGAGGCTCAGCAGGCCGGTCGAAGTGAGCAAGCCGCCATTGCGGTTGTCCAGCGTGTTGCCTTCGAACGTCAGTGTTGCCTTGCTTTCAACGCGGCCCTTGTCGCGGTTGTCCAGCTCACTGATCAGCAGTTTCGCCGCCTGATCAGCGCGAATCGTGCCGCCGCGGTTGTCCGTATTGGCGCTGGTGAGCGTCAGGGTGTTGAGGCTGGAAATCTTGCCGGCGCGGTTATCCAGGCGCGTGGCCTGTACGTCCGTGGCAGCGTTGGCCTGGATCAGGCCTTTGTTCTGGTTGTCCAGGCGATCACTGATGCGCGTGGTCAGTGTGCTTTCACTGATCAACTGGCCTTGCTGACTGTTGTCGAGTTGTCGCGCGCGCAGGGTCAGCGATTGTTTGGCGCCGATCCGGCCGCCGTTGCTGTTGTTGATCGCACCGAGTGCGGTGATGTCGAGCAACTGCCCGGCGGTCATCACGCCGGCGACGTTATCCAGCGAAGTGACCGTCAGTACCGCGTCGGTCTGGCCGGCAAGTTCACCATTGCGGTTGATCAGTTGGCCGATATTGCCGGTCAGTCTGGCCTGGCTGTTGATCACGCCTTTGTTGTTCAGCACTTGAGCGGCATTGAGGTTCAGCGTAGCGCTGCTCTGCACGCGACCACCGTTGCGGTTGTCCAGTGTCCCCGCAGTGATCGCTGTGGTTTGCCCACTGAGTGTGCCGCTCTGGTTGTTCAGGGTTTGCGTGGTGTTGACTGTCAGATTGCGACTGGCTACCAGACTCTTGCCGCTGTTGTCGAGGTTCTGCGCATTCAGGCTCAGATCACCGTTGGCGTTGCGCCCGCCGTCGGCGTTGACCCCGGCTTCGATGGCCCCGGCATTGGTCAATTGACCGCCGGCACTGAGGGCGATGCTGTCGCGGGCGGCGAGTGTCTGGCGGTTGGTCAGGTTGCCCTGGGTCTGCACGTTCAATGCCGTGCCAGCATACACCGGCCCGCGCGCATCGAGACTGGCCGCCTTGACGTTGACCGCGCCGGTCGCCGAAGTATCGGCCAGGCTCAATTGACCGTTGGCATCAAGCTGAATATCGCCACCGCTGGCGATCAGTTTGCCGTCGAGTTTCACCCCGACCCCGGCCTCGGTGCCGACCAGTTTGATCGCCCCGGCGTACATCCCGCCGAGTGCCGAGGAGTCAATCGCCAGTTGCGGTTTGGCGCTGCCGTCATCGGCGCGGGCCGTGGCGTTGAGGGTTTGCGCATCGACGTCGTTGCGCCCGGCAACAATCGTCAGGTTATGCGCCTGGAGTTCAGCGTTGATCTTCGCGCTACGGGTGATGATTTCGAAGCGGTCGACGTTGTTGGCGTTGAGGCCTGCGCCTTCGATGGCGACGCTGCCCTGATCAACTTGAAAACGATCCAGCCGTCCCGCGCCATCCAGCACCGGTTTGCCGGTGGTCAGCGTGACCCGTGGCGAGTTGATGAAGCCGCAGCCATTACAGGTGATGCCATACGGGTTGGCGACGATCACTCGCGCTGACTGCCCCGCCACTTCGGTGTAACCGCGTAACTGACTCGGGTTGCCGCTGATGACCTCGTTGAGAATCGCCTGCGCCGAACCACTGTTTTTCAGGTTCGGGTTGCCGATGATGTGGCCGCCCAATTGCGTGTTCGACGTCTGGCTCGAGCCGTTATTGAGGATGACGCCCTGCGCGCCGACGTTGTAATCGTGGAACTGGTTATGCGACAGCCCGCTGCCGTTGGGCGTGGCGATGTTGATGATCGGCACGCCATTGCCGGCCCGGTCCAGCGCGGTGTTCGGGTTGGCCACGACAATGCCGTCGGCCTGCGCCCACATCGGTTGCCAGAACATTACGTTCGCCAGCAGGAACGCCAGACCGCGCTTGGGCATGCCCCAGAAATGCTCACGGGTTTTCACGGCAGCAGAAGGCTGACGAGCGAGGAAGGCGTATTGGCGAACGTCCATGTTTGAGCTCTCGTTGCGACAGGCGAATGAGGTCTGGGTTATCAACAGGCAAAGCGATCCCTGCCCGGCAAAACACGGCGCCAGGTGAGAGAACAAGCAAAAAGGGGATAAATGCGCGCTTTGGTCAGAACGTCCAAAGCGTGGCAGAAACGATCGCAGAACTGCTTGCGAAGAGTTTGTTCGATCCCTCGAAATCACCAATTGATATCAATGTGATGGCGCGATGGTAGATTGCCATCATTCTGACATCAATAAGTCGTACCGCGTCTTTTTTCGCAACCGCTCTAGCCCGCGGCTTTTCCTCAAGAAGTCTACTTTTCAGGGGGGATCGCGACCGTTCGGTCACTCCAAATGGGCCGGTAAAAATACTGTCACTGAACTTTTCACCGCCCAAACCCCTCCACCGATTAACCCGCCTTACCCGGAACGGAGGCCCGCCCCCATGAAAACCCTGCTCAAGTTAACCCTCGCCGCCACACTCGCCTGCGCCCTGCCCGTCTGGGCCTGCACGCCGGAAGAAGCCACCGCCAAGCGTGAACAACTGGCCAAGGAAGTCGCCAAGCTCACCGAGCAGAACCCCACCAAGGCCAAGGAGATCAATGCCGAGTTGCAGAAAATGGACTTGGGCACGGCCAGTGCAGATTTGCCGGACAAATGCCAGTTGATTGATCAGCGCTTGAAAGAGCTGGATTCGGCCGAGAAAAAAACCGAGAGCTAAAGCAAGAGCAAAAGATCGCAGCCTTCGGCAGCTCCTACACCGAACCCTGTAGGAGCTGCCGCAGGCTGCGATCTTTTGCCCTTAAAAATGCATTTGTGCATTTATTTTCTTGCATAAACGCATATCCAGACTATGGTTACATCGAGCAAGGAGATCGGCACCGTTCATCGCAGATGAAAACCGTTAACCACCGATCGCTCGGCAATACCGCAACACAATCACAAGCTGGACGCTTGTTTTCATTCATGGAGGACTGAAAAAATGTTAACCACTCAAGCAACATCGTTCACCGGCGAGAGCCTGCCAATGTGCCTCGTCGGCCACCTGCTCGACCCGCAACTGGTCGAGGTTGAAGCCACTGCGCAAACTGCGGCACTGGCCGCTGCCAATCTCAACTTCACCATGCAGAAACAGACGCAGACCAACTGGTGCTGGGCCGCCGTTTCCGCCTCGGTCGGCAACTACTACGGCACCGGGAACTGGACACAGTGCGGAGTCGCGAGCACCCAGCTGGATCGCAACTGCTGCAACCAGCCGGGTCCGTGTAACGTCTACGGCTATCTGGATTCGGCCCTGCAAACCACCCGCAGCTACAACGGGATGAATCAGGGTTCACTGCAGATGTCGGCCATCCAGAACCAGATCAACATGGGCCGTCCGGTCGGCCTGCGCTGTGCCTGGTACGGCGGCGGTGCGCACTTCCTGACGATCTATGGCACCAACGGCAACTACGTGCTGGTCGCCGACTCGATCTATGGCTATTCGACCCGTGCGTTGAACGCTTTCCCCGGTTCGTATAACGGTGGCGGCAACTGGACCCACACTTACTTCACCGCCAAAAACTAGGAGGGCGACATCATGCAACTGACTTATCCAAAGGCGCCTTCCAACGGCGTTCAGACACTGCGTCCGGCGCTGCAAGCCGCACTGCAAACCCAAGGCTTCGGCGCCAATCGCCAGTTTGCCAATGCAGCACCTGCGAAAATCAGCCTCAGCGAAGCCTATCGCGGCTACTCATTGAGTCTGGATGACCTGAGCACCGGCAAAGGGCTGAAAGACGCCAAGGTGGGCGACTGGCATTACCTGGTGTTCGCCGATGGCGTGACGATTGCCGATGCGCAACTGGCCGATGTACGCGGTCACGTCGAGTTCGCCTCGTTGAACCACGGGACGCTCGCCGCCGCGACTGTCGGAGCGCTGAAACTGGCCGAACAGTCACCACAACTGCAGGGTAAAACCGTTGAGCTGCGGGTGTTGTTTGTTTCAGCGCTGCACGTTGTGGCGATCTGGCTGCACGCCGACGGTGAAGATGTGCTGATTCCAATCGATCCAACGCCCAAAGAACTGGCGGGCACCCGGTTGTACAGCGAGGCGGCGCTGCTCGCCCTGCTGAAGCCGGCCGCTGACACGGCAAAGCAACGTTTTGATGCCGACACCAGCGGGCAGCTCGGGAGCTGACAAATCCCGGCCGTAAAAAACCCGGACACTGTCCGGGTTTTTTGTGTGCGCCTGAAACGACTTACTCAGCCGCAGGCTCTGCCGGCTTGCGGCGCTTGAGTGGGGCCATGCCGTCGCTGCTCACCAGAGAGTCCGGCTTCGGACGATTGACGCTCTTGCGCTTGGTCGGCGTCTTGGCGGCGGTTTTCTTCTTGTCGCCCTTGGCGTCGGTCTTTTTCTTCTTCACGCCGACGGCTTTGCCCGAGGCCTTGACCTTTTTCGGCCCGCCGTAGGTGCCTTTGACTTCCTTGACGGTGCGGCGCTCGAAGCTTTGCTTCAGGTAGCGCTCGATGCTCGACATCAGGTTCCAGTCGCCATGGCAGATCAGCGAGATCGCCAGACCGTCGTTACCGGCACGACCGGTACGACCAATGCGGTGTACGTATTCGTCGCCGCTGCGTGGCATGTCGAAGTTGATCACCATATCCAGACCATCGACGTCCAGACCACGGGCCGCGACGTCGGTCGCTACCAGAATCTTCACCCCGCCCTGCTTCAGACGATCGATCGCCAGTTTGCGATCCTTCTGGTCTTTCTCGCCGTGCAGCACGAACGCCTTGTATTCCTGAGCCACCAGACGACCATAGATGCGGTCGGCCATGGCGCGGGTGTTGGTGAAGATGATTGCTTTCTGATAGGTCTCGTTGGCCAGCAGCCAGTTCACGATCTGTTCTTTGTGCTGGTTGTGGTCAGCGGTGATGATCTGCTGACGGGTGGTCGAGTTCAGTTGGCTGACCGCGTTGAGCTGCAAGTGCTCAGGGTTGTTCAGCACCTTGGCGATCATCTCGCGCAGGCCGGAACCGCCGGTGGTGGCGGAGAACAGCATGGTCTGCTGACGGTTCGGGCATTCATCGACCAGACGCTGCACGTCTTCGGCAAAACCCATGTCGAGCATGCGGTCGGCTTCGTCGAGCACCAGCACTTCAACTTCTTTCAGGTCGAGGTTGCCGGCGTTGAGTTGCTCGATCATCCGGCCTGGGGTGCCGATGAGGATGTCCGGCACCTTGCGCAGCATGGCGGCCTGCACCTTGAAGTCTTCACCGCCGGTGATCAGGCCGGACTTGATGAAGGTGAACTGCGAAAAACGCTCAACTTCTTTCAGGGTTTGCTGGGCCAGTTCACGGGTGGGCAGCAGGATCAGCGTTTTGATGCTGACGCGGACCTTGGCCGGGCCGATCAGGCGGTTGAGGATCGGCAGTACGAAAGCGGCGGTCTTGCCGCTACCGGTTTGCGCCGTCACCCGCAGGTCACGCCCCTGGAGCGCCAGCGGAATGGCCGCGGCTTGCACAGGCGTTGGCTCGACAAATTTCAGCTCGGCCACGGCTTTAAGCAGGCGTTCGTGCAGGGCGAATTGGGAAAACACGGGTGCTACCTCGAAGATATGCAAAAAAACAGCTGCATAGGTTACCGGTTTCGAGCGCTCAGGCCGAGTTTCTTTATACAAACGGTGCTAATCAGTGTTTTTTTGTTGCCTGATTTGTCTCTTACGGTAATACACAGCGTCTTAAATGCTCTAATCGCCCATCGCGTCTTACAGAAGAATCGTTTCTCTTATGGATTTCAAACAGCTCTGGCTCAACGCCCAGGACCTCTGGGGCACCCTGGAACAGCATCCACTCTTGCAGGCCGGCCTGGCTTTGGCAGTGTTGCTGGTGATCGCGCTGGTACTCGGACGAGTGGCGCGCTACCTGATCCTGCACGCCAGCCGCATGCTCGGCCGCCAGCCTTCGCTGCACTGGATCAACGATTTTCGCCACAACAAGGTGTTTCAGCGTCTGGCGCAAATGACGCCATCGCTGGTCATCCAGTTCGGCCTGCATCTGGTGCCCGAACTGAGTGACACCGCCATGACCTTTCTGGGCAACGTTGCGCTGGCGTTTACCATCCTGTTCCTGTTGCTGTCGGTCACCGCCCTGCTCAACGCCTTGCTCGACATCTATGCACGCACCGAACACGCCCGCACTCGCTCGATCAAGGGCTATGTGCAACTGGCGAAAATGGTCTTGTACGTGTTTGGCGCAATCATCATCGTCGCCACCCTGATCGACCGTTCGCCACTGTTGCTGCTCTCGGGTCTGGGCGCGATGTCGGCGGTGATTCTGTTGGTCTACAAGGACACGCTGCTGTCGTTCGTCGCCAGCGTGCAACTGACCAGCAACGACATGCTGCGGGTCGGCGACTGGATCGAGATGCCACAAGTCGGTGCCGATGGCGACGTGGTCGACATCACCCTGCACACGGTCAAGGTGCAGAACTTCGACAAGACCATTGTCTCGATCCCGACCTGGCGCCTGATGTCCGAGTCGTTCAAGAACTGGCGCGGCATGCAGCAGTCTGGCGGGCGGCGGATCAAACGCAGCCTGTTCATCGACGCCAGCGGTGTGCGTTTCATTCGCGATGATGAAGAAGAGAAGCTGAGCCAGGTACATCTGCTGACCGACTACATGGGCCGCAAGAAAGCCGAGCTCAAGGCGTGGAACCAAGCCCAGGGCAACGTCGCGGCGATGTCCGCCAATCGTCGACGCATGACCAACCTTGGAACGTTCCGCGCTTATGCGCTGGCGTATCTGAAAAGCCACGCAGAGATCCAGCCGAACATGACCTGCATGGTCCGTCAGATGCAGACCACGGCTCAAGGCATTCCCCTGGAAATCTACTGTTTCACCCGCACCACGGCGTGGGCCGATTACGAGCGGATTCAGGGAGATATTTTTGACTATCTGCTGGCGGTGTTGCCGGAGTTTGGCCTGAGCCTGTATCAGCAGCCAAGCGGCGGGGATCTGCGGACGGGGTTGCTGCCGGCGGTGTTGGGTGCAAGCCACATTCCCGAAGCCCAGAAACACTTGATGTAACACCGCGAAGCAAAAACGGTGGGAGCGGGCTTGCCCGCTCCCACAGTGGGTTATGCGCTGGCCAGTGGTTTGCGGATCCCCAACCGGCTGATCCACACCGCTGCCAGAATCACACTCGCGCCGAGGAACAATCTTCCAAGCGCCTCATGCTGATTCCAGATCAGCAGATTCAGCAGCAAGCCCAACGGTACATGCAGGTTGTTCATCACCGCCAAAGTCCCGCCGTTGACCAGGCACGCTCCCTTGTTCCACCAGTACATGCCCAACGCCGTCGAGACCAGACCGAGGAACAGCAACACCCCCCATTGCAGCGGCGCTTCCGGCAGGAAGTTGGCTTTGCCGAACATCAGGAACGCTGGCAACACCACCGCCAGCGCACCGAGATAGAAGAAGCCGAAGCGCCGGTAATGCGGCAGATCGCTGGGATGTTTTGCCACCAGATGCTTGTACAGCACCTGCCCGGCGGCGTAGGTGAAGTTGGCCAGTTGCAGCAGCAGGAAGCCCATGAAGAAGTCCGGGTTGACCCGGTCGAAACGAATCACCGCCGCGCCGCCCACCGCCACCAGTGCGGCGACCAGCGCCCATGGGTTGAAGCGGCGATTCAGCGCATCTTCGATCAGCGTTACGTGCAACGGCGTGAGGATGGTGAACAGCAACACCTCCGGCACCGTCAACACCCGGAAGCTCAGGTACAGGCAGACGTAGGTCACGCCGAACTGCAAGGCGCCGATCAGCAGCATGCCGCGCATGAACGCCGGCTCCACCGAACGCCAGCGGGTCAGCGGGATGAACACCAGCCCGGCCAGCACCACACGCACCAGCACCGCAAAGTAACTGTCGACATGACCGGCCAGGTATTCACCGATCAGACTGAAAGAAAACGCCTGGATCAGCGTGACAAAAAGTAGATAGCCCATGCTCGCCTCTGTTTCGAATGGCGGCGACGATAGCGGGTTTTGTCGTGAAGCGGATAAATCGCAGGCAAAAAAACCTCGAAAAAACTGCCTGGTCAGTTCCCTCGCCTTTCGGGTGAGGGCTATCAAGAACCCCCAATAAGCTCAAGCTTGAGCAAAGACCAAGGCTTGCGGCACATCGATGTCCCAAAGCACCCCGGGATCCTCCACCACCACCTCCACCACCCGTCCCTGCTTGAACAAAGGCCTGGCACCGCGCTCACCCGACAACGCCTGCAACCGCGCCCCCAACGAACGGCCGAACCCGACTGGATGCCCAAACTCGCCATCCAGCACCGGCACGCTCACCGCATCATCGGCCATCGCCGCCACCACCTGCTCGATACTCGACGGCAAGATAAACGGCATATCCCCCAGCACGATCAGCCAGCCATCCACATCCGGACACGCCGCCACACCCGCTGCAATACTGTCGCCCATCCCGGTCGATGCAATTGACAGCACCTCGCAACCATAAGCCTGCGCCATGCGCATCGCCTGCGGCCGCGCTTCAGTCGTCACAAGGATTCGCTTGTCGAGACTGGCCGGCAGATTGACCAAGACCTGCTCGATCACCGAACGCACGGCGCCATCACGACCGGCGCAATCAGCCAGTAACTTATCCTTGTCGGCGCCCGCCACTTCGCGAAAGCGACGGCCCTCGCCCGCTGCCAGCACAATCACAGCAATGGATCGACTCATGCGCCCTCCACTGCCCTTTTCTGTTTCAGCTCGACGCCGTTTTTGATCGCGACGATTTCTGCCAGCAAGGACAAAGCAATTTCCGCCGGCGAATGACTGCCGATGTGCAGCCCGATCGGACCGTGCAATCGACTGATGGCCTGTGCCGACAAGCCTAGCTGGGCCAGATTTTCCCGACGCTTCTGGCTGTTGACCCGCGAGCCCAGCGCGCCGACGTAAAAGGCCCGCGAATCGAGCGCAGTGAGCAGCGCCATATCATCCAGGCGCGGGTCGTGAGTCAGCGCGACAATCGCCGTGCGTTCGTCGGTCTGAATGCTCAACACTGCATCATCCGGCATGCCGGGGACGAAACGACCGTGATGCTCTTCCCAGCCATAGACGAACTCGGTGCGCGGATCGCAGATCAACACCTCGAAATCCAGCAACCGCGCCATGTCCGCGACGTAACGTGACAATTGCCCGGCACCGATCAACAGCAGACGCCAACGCGGGCCATAGATGGCACGCAGGGTTTTGCCGTCGAAGAGCAGCGAATCGGACTGGCTGGCTGGCGACAACACCACTTCACCGGTGTCGATATTCAGCTCGCGCGCCACAATCTCGTGGGCTTCGCAACGTGCGAGCAATTCGGCCACCCACGCCGGATCGCCGACGCGCTCTTCAGTCAGACGCAACGTGCCACCGCAAGGCAAGCCGAAGCGCGCCGCTTCTTCACGGGTAACGCCGTAAGTGATCAATTGCACGGGCGGCCCGTCGGTAGCGATGCGTCCGTCGTGCAGACGGGCGATCAAGTCATCCTCGACACACCCGCCCGACACCGAGCCGATCACCACGCCATCTTCGCGCAACGCCAACATCGCGCCAGGAGCCCGGGGCGCGGTGCCCCAGGTCTGCACCACGCTGAACAGCACGACCCGCTGCCCGGCGCGGCGCCATTCGAGCACGCTGCGCAGGACGTTCAGGTCGACGCTGTCCATCACGCTTTCGCCTTCTGCCAGCCCTGCAACTGATAACGCACCGGCAGGTTCCGGATGCGTTGGCCGGTCGCCGCGAAAATCGCGTTGCACAACGCCGGCGCGATAGGTGGCACACCCGGCTCACCGACGCCGCCCAATGGCACATCACCCGGCGGCGTCACCAGATGCACCGCGACGTCCTTGGGCGCCAGCGACATGCGCGCCACTTCATACATGTGGAAGTTGTCTTGTTGAACCTTACCGTCCTTGAAGCTGATTTCACCCAGCACCGCGTTCCCCAGGCCCATGACACACGCGCCCTCGAACTGCGACCGGATGCGTTCAGGGTTGATCTGCGGCCCGCAATCCACAGCGATGTCAGCCTTGTGCACGATCAGCGTGCCGTCATCCTTGACCTCGACCTCAATCACCGCTGCCACGTAAGTCACGAAGCTGTAATGCACCGCCAATCCCAGACCACGGCCCTTGGGCAGTTTGCGCCCCCAACCGGCCGCCTTGGCAGCGGTTTCCAGCACGGTGCGCATACGCCCGGTGTCGATCGGATAACGCTCAGGGGATTCGCCGTAGTTCCACTCTTCACTCAACGTGCGCGGGTCGATCTGCCGATCCGGGCCAAGCAGCTTGATCTGGTACTTGAGCGGATCCTCACCGGCCTTGTGCGCCAGTTCGTCGACAAAGCTCTGGATCGCGAAACCATGGGGAATGTTCGACACCGAGCGATACCAGCCAACCCGCGTATGCACCGTGGCTTCGGGGTTTTCCAGACGCACATTGGGAATCGCATACGCCATGTTGGTGAAGCCCATACCCAACTCGAACGCCGCTTCATGATTCATGCCCGGCGCGAACAGCGCGGTAATGCTTGGCGCCACGGTGCGGTGCAACCAGCCGGACGGCATGCCGTCCTTGTCGACGCCAGCCTTCAGGTATTCAGCGGACACGGTGTGGAAGTACGAATTGTGAACGTCATCTTCGCGCGTCCACTGTACCCGCACGGCTTTGCCGGGGAATTGCTTGGCGAGGATTGCCGCTTCGATGACAAAGTCGGGTTTCGACTTGCGACCGAAACCGCCGCCGAGCAAGGTGACATTAACGGTCACGTTGTCGAAAGGCAGCCCTAAACGCTCGCTGATTCGCTCACGGGTAACCTGCGGTGCCTGACTCGGCGCCCAGGCTTCGCAGTGGCCGTCCTTGAAGCGGGCAATCGCGACCATCGGCTCCATCGGCGCTTGCGCCAGATGTGGCAAATAATAAGAGGCTTGAAGGGTGCTCGCGGCGCCGCTCATGGCTTTGTCGATATCGCCAGTGTTGCGCACCACTTTGCCGGGTTTCAGCGACGCGGCTTCCAGTTCCTTGCGGTAGGCAACCGAGTCGTAGCTGGCGTTCGGGCCGTCATCCCACTCGATCTTCAGTGCCTCGCGCCCCTTGATCGCAGCCCACGTGTTACTGGCGACCACCGCCACTCCGCCCAACGGCTGGAACTCCGAGGGCAACGGACGACTTTCGATCTGAATCACTTTAAGCACGCCGGGGACCTTCAGCGCGGCGCTGTCATCCAGCGATTTGACCTTGCCGCCATACACCGCTGGCCGGGCAATGGTGGCGTACAACATGCCATCGAAATGCACATCGGCGCCGTACACCGCGCGCCCCTTGACGATGTCATCACCGTCGATGGCTTTGGTGCCCTCCTTCCCGATGTAGCGAAATTCGGACGGCTGCTTGAGGCGCAGACTGTCACGCGCCGGCACCGCCAACGCACTGGCAGCAGCGGCAAGTTCACCATAGCCCAGCTCACGGCCGGACGGTTTATGCAGGACTTTGTGCAACTGTGCATGACACTCGCCAACCGGCACTTTCCACTGCTCGGCCGCCGCTTGTTCCAGCATCGTCCGGGCTGCCGCGCCGCAGCGGCGCATCGGTTCATACCAGTGGCGCATGCTGCGCGAACCGTCAGTGTCCTGGTTACCGAAACGCACTTCATCGCCCGGTGCCTGCTGGACTTTGACGTGAGCCCAATCGGCCTCCAACTCGTCGGCCACCACCATGGTCAGACTGGTACGCACGCCCTGGCCCATCTCGGAACGGTTGCAGACCACGGTCACGGTGCCATCCGCGGCGATGCTGACGTAAACCTTCGGATCGTCGATCCAGCCGTTGGGCATGCCGTCGGCGCCGAACTTCTTCGGTTTGTCCTCAGCCAACGCATCCTGCCAACCCCAACTCGCTGCCAACACCAGTGCACCGGTGGCGGTGGCGCCTTTGAGAAAACCGCGACGGCTGAGATTGCTCAGGGCGAAATCATGGGGTAGACGACTCATGCCTTGGCCTCCTTCAAATGAGTGGAAGCCTGACGGATCGCGGTTTTGATTCGGTTGTAGGTGCCACAGCGGCAGATATTGCCAACCATCGCTTCTTCGATCTGTTGGTCGCTCGGGTTCGGGTTGGTTTTCAGCAATGCAGTGGCCGACATGATCTGCCCGCCCTGACAGAAACCACACTGGGCCACGGCGCTGTCGAGCCAGGCTTGCTGGACGACTTGCCCGACCGGATCAGCGTGCAGGTTGTCGATGGTCGTAACGTTCTGCCCGACGACCGAGCCGATCGGCGTGATGCAACTGCGTGCCGGCAAGCCGTCGATATGAATCGTGCACGCGCCACACAAGCCCATGCCGCAGCCGAACTTGGTGCCGTTGTAACCGGCGACGTCGCGAATGGCCCACAACAGCGGCATGTCTTCGGTGACGTCAAGGGAATGGTCTTGACCATTGAGTTTCAGGGTAATCATGGGCACGCCCGCATATTCATGGAGGTTATGGGGTCGAGCAATCTGCTGCCGAAAAAGCAACGGAGGGTTCACGCAGATCGACTCAGGCTAATGCGGCTCTCTTGTGCCGACGGGAACGCCTGCACCGGGCCTTTGATGGAGCAAATGGCTGGTATCGTTAGCTCACTAAGTTAACCCAGCGTTAACAAAAAAGCCCTGCACTTTTTAATCGGTGCAGGGCTTGGGATGGTGTTCTGCAAGCGTAGCCTCAATAACGATTGGGCTCCATTTCAAGCTCGACATTGAAACGCTCGGCAATATCGTTCTGGATACGTTGCGCCAGATCGAGCAATTGCAGGCCTGTCGCCGTCCCGTAGTTGACCAGCACCAGCGCCTGCAATTTATGCACACCGGCATCGCCCTCACGAAAACCTTTCCAGCCTGCGCGCTCGATCAGCCAACCGGCCGCCAGCTTCATCTGCCCGTCTGGCTGCGCGTACGCCACCAGATCCGGGTGCTGCTCCTTGATCTGCGCCACCCGCGCCGCCGACACCAGCGGGTTTTTGAAGAAGCTACCGGCATTGCCGAGCACTGCCGGGTCCGGCAGTTTTTCGCTGCGTATGCTGCAAATGGCGCGGCTGACGTCGGTGGGCGTCGGCTGTTCGATGCCCTGTTCGGTCAAGCGCTGACGCACTGGGCCGTACTCCAGGTGCAGATGAGCTACGCGATCGAGTCTGAAGCGCACCCGCAGAATCAGCCAACGCCCCGGCTCCTGTTTGAACAGGCTGTCGCGGTAGGCGAAGTTGCATTCTTCCAGGGTGAAATCGCGCAGCTCGCCGCTCTGACGATCCAGCGCGGTGAGCCCGGCAAATACATCCTTGATCTCGACACCGTAGGCACCGATGTTTTGCATCGGCGCTGCACCAACGGTGCCGGGGATCAGGCTGAGGTTTTCCAGTCCGGAGAAACCCTGTGCCAAGGTGTGTTGCACAAACGCATGCCACGGTTCGCCCGCTTCGGCTTCAATCACCACACGGTTGCCGTCATCACTGATCACGCGGATACCGCGTGTGGCCATGCGCAGCACCAGCGCCGCAATGTCAGCGGTCAGCAGCAAGTTACTGCCGCCACCGATCACCAGCAACGGCACCTGGTGAGCAGCAGCATAGCTCAGCGCCTCACGCACCTCGGCGTCGCTGTGGGCTTCGGCATACAGTTGCGCCTGCACATCAACGCCAAAACTGTTGAACGGTTTCAGGGAAACCCCGGGTTGCACCTGCAAACTCATAACCGGCCCTTCACTTCGATCAACAGTTGGTCACACGCCGTCTCGATCAGATCCAGCACCTGCTCGAAGCCCTGATCGCCGTCGTAGTACGGATCTGGCACGTCATCGACCACACCGGCATAACGACGCAGGAACAGATCCAGTTCGGCCTTGCCGGTGGACGGCTGCAAGGCCTTGAGGTTGCGCAGGTTGCTGTTGTCCATGGCCAGGATCAGGTCGTAACGGGCGAAATCGGCACGGCTGACCTGTTGCGCGCGTTGCGCCGACAGGTCATAGCCGCGCACTTTGGCCGCGGCCTGGCTGCGCTTGTCCGGCGGGTTGCCGACGTGCCAGTCACCAGTACCGGCAGAAGCCACTTCAACCTGATCCGCCAACCCGGCCTCACGCAGTTTGCGGCGCAGCACGCCTTCGGCAGTGGGTGACCGGCAAATGTTGCCCAGGCACACAAACAGAACGCGCATCAGGCCTCCAGCAGGCGACGGACGCGCTCGAGGTCTTCGGCGGTATCGACACCGGTCGGCGGCGCGATCAGAGCGTCAGCCACATGAATACGCACGCCATGCCACAAGGCACGCAGTTGCTCGAGGGATTCGGTGTTCTCCAGCCAGCACGGGCCCCAACTCACGAAGTCCTGCAAGAAACCGGCACGGTAGGCATAAATGCCGATGTGGCGACGGTACGGCACGCCTTCGGGCAGTTGCTCGCGGCTCTTGGCGAAGGCATCGCGGGCCCACGGCAACGTGGCACGGCTGAACGTCAGCGCCAGGCCGTTGAGGTCGCTGACAACCTTGACTACGTTCGGGTTGAACAGGGTTTCCACGTCCTCGATCGGCTCGGCCAACGTGGCCATCCGCGCTTCGGTGTGGGCTGCAAGATTGGCGGCGACCTGATCGATCACGCTCGGTGGGATCAGCGGCTCATCGCCTTGCACGTTGACCACGATCGCGTCGGGTTCAAGTCCCAGTTTCGCCGCGACCTCAGCCAGACGATCGGTGCCGGAGTTGTGATCTTCACGGGTCAAAACCACTTCGGCGCCAAACCCCTTGCACGCCTCAACGATGCGCGCATCGTCCGTTGCGACCACCACGCGGGTGGCGCTGCTTTTGCTCGCCTGCTCCCAGACGTGCTGGATCATCGGTTTGCCGGCAATCAACAGCAACGGTTTGCCCGGCAACCGAGTGGAGGCGTATCGCGACGGGATGACAACGGTGAAGGCTGTGGTCATTTATCCAGACGCTCGTCGGTGGTCAAGGTGCGGGCTTCGGTTTCGAGCATCACCGGGATGCCATCACGGATGGGATAGGCAAGACCTGCACCCTTGCTGATCAGTTCGGTTTTGTCGGCGCTGAGCTTGAGCGGGCCTTTGCAGATAGGGCACGCGAGGATGTCGAGCAATTTGGTGTCCATGAACATTCCCTGGATAAAAGAGTTAAGGCAAAAGACGATCCGGCAACAGGCGCATCAGTTGTGTGTCGAACCAGGCCACAAAAGCCGGCGACGGCACCGCATCGACCGCCAGGTACCACCAGTCGGCAGCAGCGAAGGCACGGCACTTCACCGCGTCCTTTTCGGTCATCACCAATGGCAATGACGGTGTGAAATTCAAGGCCTGCACGCTGTATTCGGCGTGGTCGGCAAACGCATGGGGGACTGCTGGCCAGTCTAGCGCTTCGAGGGTATTGAAGAAACGTTGCGGATTGCCGATCCCGGCGACCGCATGCACAGCCTGACCGGCCGGAAAATGATCGAGCGGCATACGTTTGCCGCTGCGCAGATTGACCAGTGCGGTGGGTTGCAGACGGAAGGCGAAACCGTCGTCGCGATCATCGAGCGCACCGTTGAACAGCACACCATCGACGCTTTGCAGACGCTCAATCGGCTCGCGCAATGGCCCGGCAGGCAGGCAGCGCTTATTGCCCAGGCCTCGGGCGGCATCGATCAGCACCAACTCCAGATCCCTGGCCAAACGGTAATGCTGCATGCCGTCGTCGGACAGAATCAGATCCAGCGGTTCGCTTTCGAGCAAGGCTTTGACGGCGGCGCTGCGATCGGGGTCGATCATCAGCGCCACGCCGGTGCGCTGAACGATCAGCAGCGGTTCATCGCCCGCGATATCGGCGCTTTGATCAGACTCGACTCGCCATGGCAGTTGCGCAGGCTTGGCGCCGTAGCCACGGCTGACCACGCCCACACGCAAACCGCTGCGCCGGCAGTGTTCGATCAGCCAGAGAATCATCGGTGTCTTGCCGGTGCCACCGACGGTGATGTTGCCGACCACGATCAGCGGCACTGGCGGCTGGTAGATTTCACCTTCGCCATCAAGAAAACGCTGGCGTTTGTTGACCACCACGCGGCGGTACAACATTTCCAGCGGCCGCAGCAGCGTCAGGGCCGGGTGCCCCTGATACCACGCGGCGAGCAAGCGATCAGACAGGCTCATCAGGATTTGGGCGCCGCCTCGACCGTGGTCATGCGCAGATGGCTGAAACCGAGCTTGCCGGCCGCGTCCATGGCAGTGATCACCGATTGGTGTTGAGTTTTGCCATCGGCACTGATCGACAACGGCAGGCTGGTGTCGCCGTTGGATTCTTTCTGCATGGCTTCCATCAGGGTGGCCAGATCGTTTTTCGGCAGAATCTTGTTGTTCACCGAAAACACGCCCTCGGCGCTGATGGCGACGTCGATCTGTTTGACCTGCTGATCTTCGGCGGGCGAACCGCTGACCGCTTCCGGCAAATCGACGCGCAACTGGGTTTCACGGGTAAAGGTGGTGGTCACGACGAAAAACAGCAGCAGGATAAACACCACGTCAATCAGCGACGCGAGGTTGATGTCCACGGTTTCCCGGGGTTTGCGACGGAATTTCACGCTTTGCCCTCAGCCAGATCGACGTCACGGTCGCCCTGCACCACTTCAACCAGTTTGATCGCCTCCTGCTCCATGCCCACCACCAGTTCATCGATGCGGCGCTGCAGGAAACGGTGGAAGAAAACCGCCGGAATACCAACCATCAGGCCCGCTGCGGTGGTGATCAGCGCTTTGGAAATACCGCCAGCCAACACCGAGGCGTTGGTGCCCATGCCGGAACCGGTGAACGCGCTGAAAATATCGATCATACCCAGTACGGTGCCGAGCAGGCCCAACAAGGGCGCCATGGCGGCGATGGTGCCCAGTGCATTTATGTAGCGTTCAAGCTCGTGAATGACCCGGGCAGCGGCCTCTTCGATGCACTCTTTCATGATCTCGCGACCATGTTTGGAGTTGGCAAGGCCTGCGGCGAGGATTTCCCCCAGCGGCGAATTGGCGCGCAATTCCTTGAGTTTTTCTTTATTGAGCTGCTTGTCCTTGATCCAGACCCAGACCTGACCCAGCAGATGCTCGGGAGTGACGCGACTGGCGCGCAGGGTCCACAGGCGCTCGGCGACAATCGCCATGGCCGCGATGGAACTCAGAATGATCGGCAACATCATCCAGCCGCCGGATTTGACCAATTCCCACACAGTGACAGTCCCCTCGAAAAAGTGCGCCACTTTACCATACCGGTTCATGATTAAGACCCGCCGCCCCGACGACCGTGACGTCGCCTTCGTCCACGCCCCGATCAATGGGTCAATGACGGTGGATCACGCCAGAAACGCCGCTGTTGGCGCATTGTCCAGGGAGGCCTGAAGCGGCCCAATTGCAGATGAATGGCGCCCTGTTCAGCACTGTCATAAATGCGCAGCCCCTGTTTGCGATAGCGTGCCAGCACCGTCGGGTGGGGGTGGCCAAACGAATTCCCGCGGCCTCGGGAAATCAGCACGGCGCCGGGCTTCAACACTTTCAGCAAGGCCATCGATGAAGAACTGCGGCTGCCGTGGTGCGGCGCTTGCAACCATTGCGTCGGGACTGCCAGCGGGCTGTCGAGCAGGACACGTTCGGCATGGGTGTCGATATCGCCGGTCAGCAGCAGGCGCTCGCCGCTGGCCTCGATCTGTAATACGCAGGAGCGCTGGTTGCTGTCGCGGGCATCCGCCCATTGCCACAGGTGAAAACCGACGCCATCCCACTGCCATCGGCGGCCACTTTCACAAGCTTCGGCGTTCAGTTCGGCTGGCAGCCCCGGCGGATCGCCGCTGATGACTCGATCCACCTTCAAGTTGCGCACCACTGCCAGAGCACCACCGGCATGATCGGCATCGGCGTGGCTGAGCAGCATCAAGTCGAGCTTCTCGACCCTCCATTTGCGCAAGGCGGGCAGCACAACGCGTTCGCCGAGGTCCAAATCACCGAAACGCGGCCCGGCGTCGTAGAGCAAGGTGTGATGCCGGGTGCGGACCAGAATCGCCAGCCCTTGGCCGACGTCGAGCTGCCAGATGTCGGCCAAGCCTTCGTCCAATCGCTCGCGTGGCGGCACGACCAGAACCAGCAGTAACGGCCAGCCCAGAGGACGCATCGGTACACCGCGCGGCAGCAGTAACAGCAAGGCGCCTAGACTGCCCATGGCTAACGCCCACGCGGGAATCGACGGTGCAATCCACGCAGGCCATTGCCCGGCAACCAACGCCAAGGCTCGAAACAACCCGCCGATCAAACCGCCGGCCGCCCATAACAGGCCTTCGCCGACATACGGCACGGGTAACAATAAAGTGCCGAGCAATGCCGGCGGCAACACCACCAGACTGATCCAAGGCACCGCCAGCAAATTCGCCAACGGCCCACTCAGGCTGATCGGCAAGCTCAGCACCATCAGCACTGGACACAAACCGATTGCAATCAGCCACTGCGCCCGCGTCCAGGTTTGCCACCAACGCCAGCCTCCGAGACGACCGCCAAAGGTAAGGATCAGCACCGCCACCGCCGCGAAGGACAACCAGAAGCCGGGGCGCAAACCGGCCAGCGGATCAAGCAACAGCACGGCGTTGAACGCCAGCAACAGCGGCCACCACGCGCCGAGATGGCGAAAGCGCAAACGCCACAACAGCACCAGCCCGACCATCACGCAGGCCCGGCGCACCGGCACGTCGAATCCGGCGAGCAACCCGTAACCAAGCGCCGCGGCGAACGCCAGCGCACAGGCCCATGGCAGCCACGGCCAACGCAGCGGCCACAGCCCATAACGGGCCAACCCGGCAACCACCAGGTACATCACCGCCGCCAGCATTGCGATGTGCTGGCCGGAAATCACCAGTAAATGGACGGTGCCGGTGTCCTGCAGAATCTGCCAATCGTCGCGGCTGAGCCCAGAGCCATCGCCCAGCACCAGCGCGGCCAATGCACCGGCCCGACCCTGAGCGTCCACCGCGAGCAAGCGCTGACGAATGCTGTCGCGCCACGCCCACCGCGCCTCGGCCAAACGCCGGCCATCCTTGATCGTACCGGTCGCACCGATGCGTTGCGCCAGCAGCCAGGCTTCGTAATCGAAGGCATCCGGATTGAGCAAACCGGCCGGGCGTTTGAGCTTGACCGCCAGGCGCCAGCGCTCGCCACTGTTGACTGGTGGCCCGGCGTACCAGGCCAGACGCATCAGTGACGGCAGTTTCTCGTGACGCGAGCGCGTATCAGCCAATTCGAAACGCACCACACCGTCGCCATTGTGCGGCAGACCAACCACCCGCCCCTCAAGCCAGCGAGTTTCGCCGTCCAGACGGGTTGAAAGTCGCTCATCCAGCGCCCATTGCGCGCCGACGCAGGCCCAAGTGAAACCAAACAATAAAAATGCCAATGGATAGCTGCGAAACGGCAGCAACATCAACCCCACCACCGCCAGCAACACGGCCAACCCGACCGGCGGCAAAGCCGGCAAAACTATCGGGGCCAGCAGACCGACTGCCAACGCCATCATCCCTGTGCGCATAAGCCCGTCCTTGAGAGTCGCGCACTTAGGCATAGCGGGTCTTGGGCACGACCGTCGTCAACAATTGTCACAAAGTCTGAATGGGCGGTTCGTAGAATCCAGACATACTTGCCGCCTTAATCGACCGAGAAGCCTTATGCCCCGGCGCTTATTCAAACGCTACATGCCCGACCCAACGAGGATCAGGGAACACAAATCCTTACGATTTCTCGGCAAGTTGCTGCATGACCCGAACCTCTGGCACCTCAATCGCCACTCGGTCGCTCGAGCAATGGCAGTGGGTCTGTTTACCGCATTCCTACCGATCCCGTTGCAGATGCTGGTGGCCGCAGCGCTGGCAATCAAGGTGCGCGGCAACCTGCCAATTGCTGTGAGCCTGGTCTGGCTGACCAATCCGATCACCATGCCAGCGGTGTTTTTTTGCACTTATAAGGTGGGTGCGTGGCTGATGGACGTGCCGATACGGCATTTGCCCGATCAACTGACCTGGGAATGGATAAGCGGTGAGCTGTCGACGTTGTGGCAACCGTTTTTGCTCGGTTCGGTGCTGTCCGGGTTGGTGCTGGGCGCCCTCGCCTACTTCGTGGTCATGATGTATTGGCGCTGGTGGGTCGCACGGCAATGGGCGCGGCGCAAGAAAAACCGAACGCCTTGAATGCAAAACGGCCTGCGCAATGGAGGCCGTTTTTTGTGGTGCCCGGACTAGCCAGGCATGCAACTGGGCATAGCGTCAGGTCCGCATCCCGCGCCCGCTCACCAGTAAACGCGCGCAACCGAAATACAACACCACCGTCGCCACCAGCATGAAGGTGATCGCAATACCGATGCGGATATCCGAAACACCGAGGATGCCGTAGCGGAAGGCGTTGACCATGTGCAGCACCGGATTGGCCAGCGACACCGTCTGCCAGAACGGCGGCAGCAAAGTGATCGAGTAGAACACGCCGCCCAGATACGTCAGCGGTGTCAGCACGAAGGTCGGGATGATCGAAATATCATCGAAATTGCGCGCAAACACGGCGTTGATAAAGCCCAGTAACGAGAAAATCGTCGCCGTCAGCACCACCACCAGAAGGGTCACGCCCAGGTGATGCACCTGCAAGTGGGTAAAGAACAGCGACAGGAGGGTGACGATCACACCCACCATCAACCCGCGCAGCACGCCACCACAGGTATAGCCGATCAGGATTGTGTGCGGCGAGACCGGCGAGACCATCAACTCTTCGATGGAACGCTGGAACTTGCTACCGAAGAAGCTCGACACCACGTTGCCGTAGGAGTTGGTGATCACCGACATCATGATCAGCCCCGGCACGATGTACTCCATATAAGTGAAGCCACCCATGTCGCCGATCTGCCGACCGATCAGGTTACCGAAGATCACGAAGTACAGAACCATGGTGATCGCCGGCGGCAGCAGGGTTTGCGGCCAGATCCGGGTGAAGCGTTTGACCTCGCGGTAAACAATGGTTTGGAGCGCGACGAGGTTGGGACGGAATTCGGAACTCATACCGCCACCTTCGACAGATTTTTCTCCACCAGGGACACGAACAGCTCCTCAAGGCGATTGGTTTTGTTGCGCAGGCTCAACACTTCGATGTTCTGCAGAGCCAGTTGGCCGAACAACGCGGTGATGCCCATGGATTTGTCGACCTGCACCTCCAGCGTGTGTGCATCCACCAAACGGGACGGATAGCCGACCAGTTGCGGCGCGACGCTCAAATTGCCCTTGAGGTCGAGCAGGAAGGTTTCCACATGCAGTTGGCCGAGCAACTGACGCATGCTGGTGTTCTCGACAATCGTGCCGTGGTCGATGATGCCGATGTTGCGGCACAACTGCTCAGCCTCTTCCAGATAATGCGTGGTGAGGATGATGGTGATGCCTTTCTGGTTCAGTTCGGTGAGGAACGTCCACATCGAACGACGCAGTTCAATGTCGACGCCGGCCGTCGGTTCGTCGAGGATCAACAGGCGCGGCTCATGCACCAGCGCCCGAGCAATCATCAAGCGGCGCTTCATGCCGCCCGACAGCGAACGCGAAGGCACATCGCGCTTGTCCCACAGGCCGAGCTGGGTCAGGTACTGCTCGGCACGTTCCTTGGCGATTTTCGCCGCAATGCCGTAGTAACCGGCCTGGGTCACGACGATGTCGAACGTCTTTTCGAACTGGTTGAAGTTGAATTCCTGGGGCACTACGCCGATCGAGCGCTTAAGCGCGGCCGGGCTCTTGTCCAGGTCATTGCCAAAGATATTCACCGTGCCGCTGGTCTTGTTCACCAAGGTGGAAAGAATGCCGATGGTCGTGGATTTGCCGGCGCCGTTGGGGCCGAGCAAGGCGAAAAAATCACCTTCGGCGACGTCCAGATCGATACCACTCAAGGCCTGGAACCCGTTGCCGTAGGTTTTGGTTAGCTGCCGGATGGACAGAGCGGAACTCATATCTGATTTACGCACCATGGTGAAGGGAGGAAAGAGAGAAATAAGGGCAAGCGGCGAGGGATACAACCGCAGCGCAAGAGCGCAATGGTGCTTGCCCCCGCCGCACAAGTACAGTCAAGTGTGTCGATAGTAATTATCAAGTCAACGCGGTCATGACGGCTTTTTTGTAGGCCGGACGCTGTTTGAGCCGCTCGTACCAAGCTTGCAGATGCGGTTGCGGAGCCCGCTTGATGGGCATCTCGAACCAGGCATAAATGAAACTGCCGAGCGGAATATCGCCCATGCCGATTTCTGTTCCGCCGAGGTAAGGCTGGCAGGCCAAAGCAGCGTCGGCCATGCTCAAAAGCTCGTTACATTGCGTGATCGCCGCGTCGATAGCCGCCCAATCCTGCTGGTCGGCCGGTGTCCGCAAAACGCCCCAGAACACGGTGCGGAAGGGACCGGCAAAACTCGAAGTGGTCCAGTCCATCCACTTGTCAGCGATAGCCCGGGCTTGTGGGTCTGCCGGGTACCAGGCACTGTCAGGCGCATGTTTGGCCAGCAGATAGCGGACGATGGCGTTGGACTCCCACAGCACAAAACCGTCGTCTTCGATCACCGGCACCCGGCCATTCGGATTCATCGCCCGGTACTGCGGCGTGTCGACCACACCGAACGCGCCACCCGCATCGATCGCCTCGTAAGCCAGGCCGAGTTCTTCGGCGGCCCACAATGGCTTCCTGACATTCGATGAGTTTTTCCGTCCCCAGATCTTCAGCATGACCGCCTCTTTGCAAATGCGTGGGCAGGCAGCATACGCCGGATCAGAGGCGGCTGACATTACTCTGCATGTCGCCCAATAGTGGCGGCTGTTGATCGCCGAACAGGTGCGGATAACATTTTTCCAGATGCTCAAAGAAGAAGGTTTGCGGCACATCGGCGAACTGGCCGTGATCGATCAGGTACTCCATCAACTGCGCACCGTCCCGGTTGTACGGGTGGAAAACACTGTCGTTGATACCGTCAAAATCCAGTGGCACGACGTTGAACAGTTCGCAGAGTTTCTGGTTAAACGCAGGCGTCGCCTTGACCCAGCGATCACCAAGAAACAGCTCGGTGTAACCGTGCATGGCGAACACATCGCTCTTGAGCAGTTCAAGCAAACGCGGGGTCGACAGATGATTGCGCACATCCGCCAGACCGATGCGTGCCGCAATCGCGCAATGTCGCGCGCAAGCGGCCAGCAGCGTGGCTTTCGGCACGCAATAGCTCTCTCCCGTTGCCAAAGCGTAACTGCCGCGCAACGTCTGCGGATCCCGACTGAAGGTGTAAGGGTTGTAGCGCACCGCCTCGCGCACGGCGTAGTAGAGATTGATCGCCTGCTTGAGCGGATCACCGCTGGCGCCACGGTGCTGTTCGGCGAACTCCACCACCGCCGGGTGGTCACTATCGATGAAGCGGCCGGGACTCAGATACTCGTGCATGACGGCAATCTCCTGGGTGAGCCCCGAGTCTAGCGACCGCTCAAGCACAGAGATAACGACGTTTCGGCCAAACATGCACGCAAAGTTGCGCAATGAACGAACGATTTCCCACGCGTGTTGCCCACCGAACCTACGAAAACCGTCAGAGGTTTCCCACGATTTCAATCACCATGGTCTGACCACCCGGTTTTACAGATGCCGTCTAAGCTCTGAAGGGTCGATTTTCCTTGGTTCACGGAGGACTGAATATGCTGTTGTTGTGGATACTGGTTTTGGTCGTTGGCGTGGCGTATCTCGCCCACCGGCGAATTTCCCCGCTGCCCGCATTGGGCATCGTTGCCGTCTACCTGCTGGCGATGGGGATTTTCAGCCACGCACCGGGCTGGCTGTTGCTGGTGCTCTGGATCGTACTGGCGATGGTGGCCGCGCCATTGGTGCTGCCTGACCTGCGCCGCCAATATTTCAGTGCGCCGCTGTTCAACTGGTTCCAGAAAACCCTGCCGCCGATGTCGCAGACCGAACGCGACGCGATCGATGCCGGCACCGTCTGGTGGGATGGCGAGCTGTTCAGCGGTCGTCCGGACTGGGAAAAACTGCTGTCCTATCCCAAGGCGCAACTGAGCGAAGAAGAACAGGCCTTTATCGATGGTCCGACCGAAGAGCTCTGCGCGATGGTCACTGACTGGCAAATCGGCCAGTCGATGGATCTGCCGCCCGAAGCCTGGGCGCATATCAAGGAACACGGCTTTTTCGCCCTGATCATTCCCAAGGAATTCGGCGGCAAGGGCTTTTCCGCCTATGCCCACTCGCAAGTAGCGATGAAACTTGCGACCCGCAGCGGCGATCTCGCCTCCACCGTGATGGTGCCCAACTCCCTCGGCCCGGCAGAACTGCTGCTGCATTACGGCACCGACGAACAACGCAATCACTACCTGCCACGGCTGGCCCGTGGCGACGACATCCCGTGCTTCGCCCTCACCGGCCCGCTCGCCGGTTCCGACGCAGGCGCGATGCCGGACACCGGGATCATCTGCAAAGGCCAATGGGAGGGTCAGGAAGTCCTCGGCCTGCGCCTTAACTGGGAAAAGCGCTACATCACACTGGGTCCGGTCGCCACGTTGCTCGGCCTCGCGTTCAAAGCGTATGACCCGGATCACCTGCTGGGCGACAAGGAAGACCTGGGTATCAGCCTTGCGCTGATTCCAACCGATACCGCAGGCGTGGAGATTGGTCGCCGTCACCTGCCACTGGGCGCTGCGTTCATGAACGGCCCGAACTCGGGCAAAGACGTGTTCATCCCGCTGGACTTCCTGATCGGCGGCCAGGAGATGCTCGGCAAAGGCTGGATGATGCTGATGAACTGCCTGTCGGTCGGCCGTTCGATCTCGCTGCCGGCAGTCGGTACCGGTGCAGCCAAGTTCACCAGCCTGGTGACCGGGCAATACGCGCAGATTCGTGAACAGTTCAATGTGCCCCTGTCGGCCTTCGAAGGCATACAGGAAGCCATGGCGCGCATCGGCGGTAACGCGTGGATGATGGACGCTGCGCGAATGCTGACCGCCAACGCGGTCGATCTGGGCGAAAAACCGTCAGTCCTGTCGGCGATCCTCAAGTACCACCTGACCGAACGCGGCCGTGAATGCATCAGCCACGCCATGGACGTACACGGCGGCAAGGCGATCATCATGGGCCCGAACAACTACCTCGGACGTAGCTGGAACGGCGCGCCGATCTTCATCACCGTGGAAGGCGCGAACATTCTCTCGCGTAACCTGATGATCTTCGGTCAGGGTGCGATTCGTTGCCATCCGTTCGTGCTCAAGGAAATGGCCCTCGCCGGCCGCGAGGACAAGGATCAGGCATTGAAAGAATTCGACGGCCTGCTGCTCAAGCATATCGGTTTCGCCGTGAGCAATGCCGCCAGCACCCTGGTGTTGAACCTGGGTTTGGGCCACTTCGAACCTGCGCCGGGCGACAAGATCAGTCAGGGTTACTTCCGCGCGCTCAATCGTCAGGCGGCAGCCTTTGCCATGCTCGCCGACTTCAGCATGATGCTGCTGGGGGGCGAACTGAAACGCCGCGAGCGTCTCTCGGCACGTCTTGGCGATGTGCTGAGCAACCTGTATCTGGGGTCCGCTGCGCTCAAGCGTTTTCACGATCTGGATTCGCCAGGGTATATGGAACCGCTGTTGCGCTGGGCCATGGAAGAAAGCCTTTTCCAGTCGGAGCGTGCTCTCGATGAGCTGCTGAGCAATTTCCCGAACAAGATATTTGGCTGCATTTTGCGGGTCATCGTGTTTCCGTTCGGCCGGCGCCACAAAGGCCCATCGGACAAACTCGGTGCCGAAGTGGCGAGCATTATTGGTCGAACCAAAGGCGATCCGGCGCTGGAAGAGTTGCTTGCCGGCTGCTATCGCCCGCAATCGGCAGAGGATGCCGTCGGCGCACTGCAACACGCCAGCGACCTGCTGAGTGCTGTGCAACCGCTGCAGAAAAAACTGCACACTTCGTTGAAAAGCGGTCAGGTCAAACCGGTCGCCGGCGAAAACGCGATCGATGCAGCGCTTGAGGCTGGGGTTCTCCAGGCAGCGCAAGCGCAGAGCCTGCACGAAGCCGAAGCGGCACGGCGCAAGGTGATCGATGTCGATGATTTCGACAAAGAGCAGTTGGTGCTGGCCGACGGCAAAGTCCGCTAATCCTTCAACGTGTAGCCGTTTATTTGTGAAAAACGGGCGCAGGGGCTTTATACTCCCGCGCCCGTTTTGCTCTTGAGGACTTATCTCGTGTCCAACGTCGTCGCCGACCATCTTGTTTTGCTCGACCACCTGCGCAGTATTCTGGTCGCCGTAGGTGAGGCCGATCAGGTTCCCGAAGAAAGCCACGCCCTGTTCCTGGAGCGCTTCGACGAATTGCTGGCGTCACTGCCGATCGATCCGATCGAAAGCCAATACCTGGGCCAGGACATCCTGACTCAAGTGATTACTCGCTATCCGCAAATTGCCCACCTGATCCCACGGGATCTGCTGTGGTTCTTCGGTGGCGACTGCCTGCACTACCTGGCCGATGAAGAAATCGACCTGTATCAGGCCCTGGAAGAACGCCGCTACGAAGCCGAACAAAACGACGAACCGTTCGACTGGAATCAGGAAAAGCAACTGATGGCAATGTCCGCTCAGGACAGCAAGCACTGATTTTCTTTCGGTAATGAAAAGGCCCGCCTGGTTGTCCAGGCGGGCCTTTTTTTTGAGTTGCCGTTAGAGCAGCCCTTCACTCTCAGGCAATTCATAGACCATCGCAGCATTACTCGCACCGCCCGATTTACCGGGCTTGCTCAAGGTCGGCTCCTTCTCCAGGCACTCCACCAGGTAGTCGATGAACACCCGCAGCTTCGGCGGCAAATAACGCGTCGGCGAATGCAGCAGCCAGAGTCCGCCATGGTAAGAAGCCAGGAAGCTCCACTCTGGCAATACCTGCACAATCAACTTCTGCTCCAGGGCATACCGTGCGGTGAAGTACGGCAGGCTGCCAATTCCAATATGCTGCAACACCGCTCCCAGCCTCACGCCAGTGTGATTGGCGGCATATCGGCCACGCACGCCGACCGTCACGGCGTTGCTGCCTTTTTTGAATTTCCAGCGCGCATCGCTTGGGGTTTCCCCAAGATAAATACAGCTGTGATCGAGCAAGTCGTGAGGGTGCTTTGGCGTGCCGTTTTCAGCCAGGTATTGCGGAGTTGCGCAGAGCAAATGGTCAATCGTCAACAATTGACGCCCGACCAATCCGGCGGGTGGCCGATCGGTGATGCGAATCGCCAGATCGACATGATCGTCGATCAGATCGACCTGCCGGTCTTCCAGTAACAACTCCACATCGACCTTGGGATAACGGCGCAGAAATTCGGGCATATGCGGATGAATCACGAAACGCCCCACCGCTTTCGGTACGCTGACCCGCACCAGCCCTTCAGCCTCATGGGTGAACTGGCCGCTGATTTCCATCACGGACTTGGCAGCGCTGACCATTTCCTGACAGCGCTTGAACACCTCTTCGCCCCCATCACTCAGGCGCAGTTTGCGCGTGGTGCGCTGCAGCAACCGTGTGGCCAACGCTTTTTCCAGTCGGGAAATGCTGCGGCTTATCGCTGAAGGCGACGATCCGAGTTGGCGGGCGGCTTCAGAAAAGCTGCCGGTTTCCACGACCTTGACGAAAATCGCCATTTCACCGAGTAACGGCAGCGGTAGATTTATGCTCACAGCGCACAAGTCCTTTGATGTTTGAACGGATTATCACGTTATTGCACGATTCATATAATAAAAATAGAAACTTTAATAAGGGCATGGAATATGACGCTTCGCCTCTTTTTCCATAGTGATGACCTCAAGGCCAATGTAGAAGTCCTCGACTGCACGCCCCACGAGAACGAATTCGCGGTAGAACTGCGCGCTACCCTGTTTCATCCGCAAGGTGGCGGCCAACCCTGTGATACCGGCTGGATCGGCGCAAGCCAGGTGCTGCGCGTAGTGCAAGAAGCAGATCGAATCATCCATTTCGTTGATCGACCGGTCACGCTCGGCATGACCTGTATTCGCGTCGACAAAGATCGCCGCTGCTTCAACACTCGCCTGCATTCGGCCGGGCATTTGATCGGGCACTTCGTCCAGGCCATGGGGTGGACGCCTGTCAAAGCGCACCACTGGCCGAATGAAGGCCGCGTGCAATTCAAGCCAGGTGATGCCGCACAGGAAGTTGACGCACACACCGTTCAACTCGGTATCGATCAGTGGATCGAGCACGATCTGCCACGCCTGACCTCGCTGCGCGAAGGCGCGCGGGAAATCGGTTTTGGTGAACTGCCAGCCTATGGCTGCGGTGGCACCCATGTACGAAGCCTGAAGGATCTGGGCACAGTCACGATCGCGTCCCTTTCACAGAAGAAAGGCACATTGTCCGTCCACTACAGCGTGGACTGAGCATTTTCGGACATTGCTCCGCGCAATGTCCGGCGCCGGGGAACCGCATTCGCCGGTTCCGTTGACTATCGATAGATGGACCTAAAAAAATGATGCTAGACGTCGAGCGTCTCGATGAGACGTGCATAAAAAAACTGGCCAACGAAGAAGTCCTCGCCATTCGCGTCAAAGGCTTTTTGCCCGAACCGCTGGCAATCCAGATTGGCGACAAGATTCTCGCCCCAGGCTTTGAGGGCTACATCAACGCACCGAGTATCGGCCGTATCGGTATGGCGTTTTACGAGGCGGAAAACCAGCCGCTGCTGATCGAGGATTACTTCGAACGCGCCACCAGCAACATCGCCGAACTGCGTAATCGCTGCGCCCCCTACTCTTCACCGGTCGACACACTGCGCTGCATGCTCGACGAGTCGTGGCCGGCCGGTGCGCATCTGGAAAATCTATACGGTCGCAAAATGTATGTAGGCCTGTCGCGTGTCGTAAAACCCGGCGTGTGCTTCCTCGCCCACCACGACATTTTCGCCAAGGACGCACCGGAGAGCTTTCAAGCGCGCAGCCTGGAAGCACAGTTTGCCTGCAACGTGTACCTGAACATGCCGACCGAAGGTGGCGCGTTGCAGATGTGGGACGACGACATAACGCCCGAACTGTTCGACGAAATGCGAGGCGACAGTTACGGCATCGACCCGACCCTGCTTGGACCGCCCACACTTGAGGTTCGGCCCGAACCCGGCGATTTCATCATGTTCAATTCGCGCTGCATGCACTCGGTGACTCCGGGTGTAGCGGATCCGCGCTTGAGCCTGTCCTTCTTTGTCGGCTATCGCGGCAATGCTTCACCCCTGACCTTCTGGAGCTGAAATGTTATCGAATTACCTGGGCGAGTTTCTGGCGCTGGCCACCATCCATTTTCTGGCCGTGGTCGCTCCCGGCCCCGACTTTGCGGTCACTATTCGCCAGAGTGTGCGCTTTGGCCGCTTGGTCGGGATTTGCACGGCGCTGGGCATTGGGGCGGGGATTTCCGTGCACGTTCTGTACACGCTGCTCGGTGTCGGCGCACTCATGCACACCACGCCGTGGCTGCTGACCGCGGCCAAAGTGGTGGGGGGCGCCTACATTCTGTATCTCGGTGTCAGCCTGATCCGCAGCAAACCGAAAACCACCCTCGAAGGCGAAAAAACAGCGGAGCAAACGTTGGTTGAGCAATCTCTGTTCAAGGCGTTCAGTACCGGTTTTCTGACCAATGCCACCAACCCCAAGGCGACGCTGTTTTTCCTCGCAATCTTCACCACGATCATCAGCGCCAGCACGCCCCTGCAAATCCAGGCGTTCTATGGTCTGTGGATGTGTTTTGTAAACGCGTTGTGGTTCGTCATCGTCGCGCTGTTCTTCTCCAGCAACAAAGTGCGTTTGCTGTTCATGCGCATGGGGCATTGGTTCGAACGCACCATGGGCGTCGTGCTGATTTTGTTTGCCGGCCGACTGATGCTGTCCTGGTAATCCGAACTGAAACGCAAAAGGCCCGCCGAATCTCTTCGGCGGACCTCTTTTTTTGACTGACTCGATGACTTCAATCCGTAAAGTAAAAACACACGCATACAAAAACGCCGCTCAATAGAGCGGCGTTTTTGTGAAATTGGAGCGGGAAACGAGACTCGAACTCGCGACCCCGACCTTGGCAAGGTCGTGCTCTACCAACTGAGCTATTCCCGCAAATGGCGTCCCCTAGGGGACTCGAACCCCTGTTACCGCCGTGAAAGGGCGGTGTCCTAGGCCACTAGACGAAGGGGACACACTACAACATTCACTCCCTGCTTCGTTTCGCTGTGTGCTTTACGCTGCAAGTGGCGCGCATTCTATGGATGGATTGAGAGGTCGTCAACCCCCTGATATAAATTTATTTAAATCAATGACTTCGACCTGCTTTACGAGGCCATTCGGGCTTTTCCGTCGCCCGGCGTTTGACGCCTATATTCCGGCGGTCGACAAGACGTTATAGTCCACCGCACAGTGATGGCAATCTGCACATCAAGGGCCAGCATTCATATAAGCAACAAACGGCCGATACAGATTGCACCTGCCGATCCAATTCGTCGAGCGGCGCTAGGCGCATAAATGCCCCAGCCACTACACTCGCATGTGAACCCTATAAAGAGGTCTTACCGGTGACACCACTCATGATCACCCTGCTAGTCATAGCCGGGATCGCAATTCTGATCGCCATTGGCTATATGAACCATGTGGTGGAAAACAGCAAACTGGAGAAGGCCCGCACCAAAGTCGAACTCAACGACCGCCTGCGTCGCTGCGGCGAACTGACCGAGACCTTTCCAGGTCAATTCATGACGCCTGCACTCAAGCTGCTGCTGACCCGCCTGGAACTCAATGTCTGCCAGCGTCTGTTGAACCTTGAGAAAACCAGTGCGACGACTAAAGCACGCATCACTGAACTGAGCGCACTGGTGGCCCAAGGCGAGTCCATCCCGATCAACAACCCGCCGGCACCGATTCTGACCGAAGCCAAAGCCAAAGACGTGCGTTTCCTGCTCGAAGCCCTCCACGGACAGATCACCCGTGCCGCCCATGACGGCTTCCTGCCGCCGAACGAAGCCAAGCACTGGGTTCGCGAAGTCCGCCACATTCTGGTGCTGCTGCACATTGAGTTTTTCAACAACCTCGGCCAACAAGCTTTGCAACAAAACCAACCTGGCCAAGCCCGCCTCGCCTTCGAGCGCGGCGTGCAATACCTGCGCAAACAACAGGATCCGCAGATCTATTCCGAACAGTTGCAATACCTGGAAAAACTCCTCGCCCGCGCCAATGCCCAAGTCATGGACAAGATTGCGCCAGTTGAAGGAGAAGAGAACCAACTGACCGCTGGCCTCAAAGATGCCGAAACCGATGCGGACTGGAAGAAGAAAGTGATCTACGACTGATCGCTGACGTTGAAAGTTAAGCCACCGAGAGGTGGCTTTTTTGTGGTCATGCGGTTGGGGCCCAGCCTCACAGAAGTTACATCCCTCTTCGCGAGCAAGCCCACAGTTTGAAGCGAGTACACCTGTCAGGTCGTCAAGTCATCAAAGCCGAAAATGCCCGACCATCCCGCGCAACTCGCCCCCCAACTGCGCCAGTTCAACACTCGAGGCTGCATTCCCACGCATTGCAATCGACGACTGATCGGCACTCGCGCGAATACTCGTCACACTGCGATTGATCTCCTCCGCCACTGAACTCTGCTCCTCGGCCGCCGCCGCAATCTGCTGATTCATCTGCTGAATCAGCGAAACCGCCGCCGCAATACTCCCCAACGCACTCTCCGTCTGCAAGGCATCACTGACGGCCAGCTTCACCAGTTCACCACTGCTCTGAATCTGCTGCACCGAAGAATGCGCCGCCGAGCGCAAAGCACTGACCAAGCGCTCGATCTCCTCAGTCGATTGCTGCGTACGCCGGGCCAAAGCACGAACCTCATCGGCCACCACTGCAAAGCCCCTGCCCTGCTCACCGGCCCGCGCCGCTTCGATTGCCGCATTCAATGCCAAAAGATTGGTCTGCTCGGCCACGCTTTTGATCACCTCCAGCACCGTACCGATATTCTGGATTTCAGCGCTGAGGCTTTCGATACTGGAACTGGCCGAAGTCGCCGAATCAGCCAGTTGCTCGATCCGCGCCATACTCTGGCGCACGACCTGCTGACCACTTTCGACCTTGTCATCCGCCGTCTGCGCCGCCAACGCCGCCTCTTCCGCGTTGCGCGCAACATCGTGAACAGTAGCGGTCATCTGATTCATGGCCGTGGCCACCTGCTCGGTTTCTTCCTTCTGACTGCTGACCTCAAGGTTGGTCTGTTCGGTCACGGCCGACAGCGATTGTGCCGAACTGGCCAACTGCTCAATACCGGCCTGCAACCCGCTGACAATCGTGCTCAAGCCCGCCCCCATCTGCTGCATCGCCAACATCAGTTGGCCAATTTCATCACGACGGGTGACCTCGACCGTTGCACTCAGATCTCCGGCAGCAATCTGCTGCGCGACTTGAATCACGCTGCGCAACGGCGCGACGATCAAACGGGTAATCACCCACGCAGCGATCAAACCGACAAGCAGTGCCAGCGCCGATGAGCCAATGATCAGCAGCGCGTTCTTCTTAAGTTCAGCCTGCATCGCGCTGTCTTGCGCGACATAAGCCTGATTCACCCGCTCTACCACCTGCGCAGCACGCTCGTGCAATTGTTCATAAACAGTCTTTTCCTGAGCCAGCAGCCCGGTGTACTCAGCCAGTTTTTCGTTGAAACCTGCGATGTGCCCCAAGACTTCATTGAGCACCGTCAGATAGCCTTCGTCCTTGACCGTGGACTTCAACTCATCAGCCTGCGCCTGGGCTTGGGCAGCCTGTTCGATTTTGCCTTTGTCGGCATTGTCGGCATCACCTTTGCGGCTTTGATCCAGTCGAACCCGTGCCTCATTCATCGCTTGCAGCATCAGCTTCGACACCTGACTGACCTGACTGGCCTGCTCAATGAATTGCGCGCCATCCTTGCCCTCGGAATCCTTCAAGGTATACGCACCGTCGTCCGCCAGCCCGGCCTGCAACAAGTCGAGATTGTTGGCCACACTGGAAACCGACCAACTGGCCATTTCCAGCGCCAGATCCTTGGCCTGGGTCAGCGAAACGAACTCATCGAATGCCTTTCGATAGGCCGCCAGCGACTGCTCGACATCCGTCATCACTGGCACGTTGACCGGTGATTGCGCCTTGAGCTCATTGGCCCGGGCAATAAGCCCGTCCACGCCCTCACGCACGGCATCGGCGGTTTTAGGATCACCGCGCAAGGCGTATTCCTGCTCGAGCAAGCGAACGTTGAGCAGGCCGCTATTGAGCGAGGACATCTGTTTGAGCCCGTCGAAACGCTGGCTGATGGTTTGCAGAGACCAGACACCAATGGCTGCCACCAGCGCGGTCAGCAGCAAGACCAACGCAAACCCGATACCCAGTTTTTTTGCCATACCAAGGTTGGCAAAACGTGCTTGCACGGCCGAAATCATTGCGCGTAGTCCCCTGCCAAAGTCTGTTGATGAAGAGTCGCAATGGCCATGAACCAGCACAAGTCTCTGGCGTCGGAATAATGGCAAAAAGCTACGCCCGCGTCGTTTTCAGAACACTTGAGGTCGATCCGAACCGGTATTGCGAAAAAACTGGCGGGCGCGCGGATCACAGGCGTAGGCCACGTTGATGCGATGCCATTCGCCAGCCTCGCCACTGGGGCTGAAGGCATCTGGAGCTGAAAGCAGCACCCCGCAGCGTTGGGCCTGCCTGAACACACGAGCCTGATCGGTCATTCGCGCACGCGCCCAGATAAACAATCCGCCCGTCGGTTTGCCGAAAACCTCCCAATCGGCATCCTCCAGAGCCTGTAACGCCGCTGCGCGATCGGCGTTCAAGCGCTGCCGCTGACGCTGCACCAGTTTGCGGTATGCGCCGGTCGACATCAGACTGGCCAGCACCGCTTCGGAAAATCTTGAGCATCCCAGACCGCTGATCATCTTGACCCGAGCCAGCCGTGCAACAAGCTCGCTGTCGGCCAAGACGAACCCCACCCGCAAAGCGCTGCTCAGTGTCTTGGAAAAGCTGCCGACATAGATGACCCGCTCCTCATCGTCCAGTGCAGCCAGGCGCGTACCATTGCCAGTGTGCAAGTCCGCGTAGACATCGTCTTCGATCAGGCGTACATCGTAGATCCTGCTCAACTGCACGATGCGCTGAGCCACTGCCGGTGTCAGGGAACTGCCGGTGGGGTTGTGGTGATGGCTGTTGATGAAAAACGCACTGGGCTGAAACTGACGCAGCAGAGCCTCAAGCGCTTCGATATCCGGCCCGTTCGGCGTTCGACGCACCTCAAGCATGCGCACGCCATGCAGCCGCAACAGGTCGAACAGCGGCGCATAACCCGGTGTTTCGACCACGACGCAATCGCCAGCCTTCAACAAGGTTCGAACAATCAGATCCAGCGCGTGACTGGCACCGCCAGTGCTCAGAATCTGTGTGCTGCAGGCTTCGATGCTGAACAGTTTAAGTCGTTTGACGATCTGCTCGCGTAACGCTGCAAGGCCCAGTGGCGTGCTGTAGTTGAACAGGCTTGCCATGTCGGTACGCGCTACCTCACGCAGTGCATAGCTCAGATCGTCGGGCTCGCGCCAGCTCTCCGGCAAACCGCCACCGCCGAGTTTCAAGCCACTTGAAGTGCCGCACACGGTATCGCACCAGGCTTGCCGGCCCTCGCATGGCACCGATTCATCCTCCAGGCTCTGGCTCGACGGCGACGGTGCCACGATAAACCCCGCGCCCTGCCGCGTGGACAGAACGCCTTGCGCTACCAACCGCTCACAAGCCTCGACGACACATGACTGACTGAGCAGATTACCCCGGGCGATTTGCCGAACAGAGGGCAAGCGGGTAGCCGGCGGTACCCCGCTTTGCAGGATCCAGTCAGTCAGTCCGTCAACAATCTGCTGTACGACCGGCACCATTGCCTGTCGATCAATTCTCAATTCCATGAGCAAGCAAACTCCTGTCCGTTTTGCTGGCGGCAGTAAATCACAGCCACGCCGCACAGGCTGTGCGACAACGCCGCCAAAAGCGACCGTTCTAATCATTTGATACACATTGTTTATCGGTTTAACGGAACTGACGGCGGTCCATAAAAAGAAAACCCGCACGAAGGCGGGTTCTTTCAAGCGGCGCTTTTTCAGAACGCGGTGACACCACCGTCCACGGCCAAAGAATGTCCCGTGGTGAACGCGGCACCATCGCTGCACAGATACAGCACGGCACTGGCGATCTCTTCGACCTTGCCGATGCGGCCTACCGGATGCATGGCGTTGGCAAACTCGCCCTTCTTCGGATCAGCCTCGTAGGCACGGCGAAACATATCGGTATCGATCACGGCCGGGCATACCGCGTTGACGCGGATTTTCTTCTTCGCATATTCGATGGCTGCCGATTTGGTCAGACCGATCACCGCGTGTTTCGATGCTGCATAGATGCTCATCTTCGGCGCAGCACCCAGCCCGGCCACCGAGGCAGTGTTGACGATTGCTCCGCCGCCCTGCGCCAGCAACAGCGGCAACTGGTATTTCATGCACAGCCAGACGCCTTTGACGTTGACGCCCATGATCGCGTCAAACTCATCCATCGAGCCTTCGGCCAGCTTGCCTTTCTCGATTTCGATCCCGGCATTGTTGAAGGCGTAGTCGAGGCGGCCGTAAACACTGATCACCTCTTCCATCAGGTTTTTTACGTCGTTTTCGTCGGTGACATTGCAACGCACAAAGGTGGCGTCACCGCCCGCTGTACGAATCAGCGCCACCGTGCCCTCGCCCCCTGCCGCATCCAGATCGGCCACCACCACCTTCAGGCCTTCGGCGGCGAATGCCTGTGCGGTCGCACGGCCAATGCCGTTGGCCGCACCAGTGACTACGGCAACCTGACCGGAAAACGTCATGCTCATTGTTATGTCCTCGAACGGGTAAATGCAGGGGATGGGTTCAAGTGCAGCATAGCCACAGGGTTCTACCAGACGTCAGCACTATCAAAAGCCTGTTTATGCGCCCATGCGCCCCAGTGATAGAACCCCGTAGATCACTATCACTGCACTGGATCGATGTGCATTCGCCGCATCAGCGAACCTTGCGACATCGCCGGTGAAGGTCTATCAACAAGGCTTAATTCAATTCGAGAACCTGCCATGACTTCCCAGACCAATCGCCAGTTCCTGCTCGCCAAACGCCCGGTGGGCGCTGCCACCCGCGAGACCTTCACTTATCAGGAAGTGCCGGTCGGTGAACCGGCTGCGGGACAGATTCTGGTCAAGAACCAATACCTGTCCCTCGACCCGGCCATGCGTGGCTGGATGAACGAGGGCAAGTCCTACATCCCACCGGTCGGCATCGGTGAAGTCATGCGTGCGCTCGGCGTAGGAAAAGTGCTCGCGTCGAACAACCCGGGCTTTGCCGTCGGGGACTACGTCAACGGAGCCATCGGCGTGCAGGATTATTTCCTCGGCGAGCCAAGAGGTTTCTACAAAGTCGATCCGAAACTGGCGCCGCTACCGGTTTATCTGTCGGCACTGGGCATGACCGGGATGACCGCCTACTTCGCGCTGCTTGAGGTGGGCGTGCCTAAGGCTGGCGACACGGTGGTGTTGTCCGGGGCTGCGGGCGCAGTGGGCAGCATTGCCGGACAGATCGCCAAGATCAAAGGTTGCCGTGTGGTGGGCATTGCCGGTGGCGCCGACAAGTGCAAATTCCTCATCGATGAACTGGGCTTCGACGGCGCTATCGACTACAAAAACGAAGACGTGGTGGCAGGGCTTAAACGCGAATGCCCGAAAGGCGTGGACGTTTATTTCGATAACGTCGGTGGCGACATCCTTGACGCTGTGCTTAGCCGCCTGGCGCCGAAAGCGCGAGTGGTGATCTGCGGCGCCATCAGTCAGTACAACAACAAGGAAGCGGTCAAAGGCCCGGCCAACTATCTGTCGCTGTTGGTCAATCGTGCGCGCATGGAAGGGTTTGTGGTGATGGACTATGCCGCGCAATACGCCAGTGCGGCGCAGGAAATGGCCGACTGGATGGCCAAGGGGCAGCTCAAAAGCAAGGAAGACATCGTCGAAGGCCTGGAGACCTTCCCCGAGACGCTGATGAAATTGTTCAGCGGTGAGAATTTCGGCAAGTTGGTGCTGAAGGTTTAAGCCACCAGAAACCAATGTGGGAGCGGGCTTGCTCGCGAAGGCGGTGTGTCAGTCAACATCTGTGTCGACTGATACGCCTACTTCGCGAGCAAGCCCGCTCCCACATTTTGGATCTTCAGCGTTTGATCAGGCGATTTCGGCCACGACAGCGGCCAGCGCCCTGGCCGGATCTGCCGCCTGGCTGATCGGACGGCCGATCACCAGATAATCGGAGCCGGCATCCAGCGCCTGACGCGGGGTCAGAATACGGCGCTGATCGTCCTGCGCGCTACCCGCCGGGCGAATTCCGGGGGTCACCAGTTGCAGCGACGGATGCGCGGTTTTCAGTGCGGTGGCTTCCAGCGCCGAGCACACCAGACCGTCCAGCCCGGCCTTCTCGGCCAGTGCCGCCAGACGCAGCACCTGCTCCTGCGGCTCGATATCCAGACCGATACCGGCCAGATCTTCGCGTTCCATGCTGGTCAGCACGGTCACGCCGATCAGCAACGGTTGCGGGCCGCTGCGCTTGTCCAGTTCTTCACGGCAGGCGGCCATCATGCGCAGGCCACCGGAGCAATGCACGTTGACCATCCACACACCCATCTCGGCGGCGGCTTTCACGGCCATCGCGGTGGTGTTGGGAATGTCGTGGAATTTCAGATCGAGGAAGACTTCAAAACCCTTGTCACGCAGGGTGCCAACGATTTCGGCGGCGCAACTGGTGAACAGTTCCTTGCCCACTTTGACCCGGCACTGCTTCGGGTCCAACTGGTCGGCCAGCTTCAGTGCGGCGTCACGGGTGGGAAAATCCAGGGCGACGATGATAGGAGTCTGGCAGGCGGACATGGATGGGCTCTCAGGCAAGTCGAAATCGGCGCGCATTGTAGCGGAACCGGCGGCGGCGCGGCACCCGATGATCGGTAATTCGTCGCGCCAAACGTGATCAGCATAGCGTTCGACGCTATTGTGTCGACTCCGATACACAACCGACATGTCGCCAACAAGCGCCCGCGCTAGCCTCGCCAGCCGAAACACGTCCTTACATCA
Source organism: Pseudomonas sp. NPDC087614 (assembly GCF_044743485.1). Lineage (NCBI taxonomy): Bacteria > Pseudomonadati > Pseudomonadota > Gammaproteobacteria > Pseudomonadales > Pseudomonadaceae > Pseudomonas > Pseudomonas sp. NPDC087614. Next base: position 46,143 of record NZ_JBIUWN010000025.1, read on the forward strand.
GCACTTCCCGCTTCGCGGCCGGACACCTATGCTGAAACCACAACCTCGCAGCCCATCTTTGTGGTTGGCGGCCTACTGGCAGATGAACAGCCCCATGCACAACACCCAAACCACCGGAACGGATGAGCCCAAAGACGACAAGCGCTGGAGCATTCGCGCCCTGATCGTCGACGATGACGTGCCGATCCGCGAGCTGATGATCGATTACCTTGCCCGTTTCAATATCCACGCCAGTGGCGTCACTGACGGCGCGGCGATGCGCCAGGCGATGCAAGCCGAACATTTTGATGTGGTGGTGCTGGACCTGATGCTGCCCGGCGAAGACGGTTTGTCGCTGTGCCGTTGGCTGCGCGCCGAATCGGACATCCCGATCCTGATGTTGACCGCCCGCTGCGAACCCACCGATCGCATCATCGGCCTGGAACTGGGTGCCGATGACTACATGGCCAAACCGTTCGAGCCGCGTGAACTGGTCGCCCGGATTCAGACGATTCTGCGCCGCGTGCGCGACGATCGTACCGATCAGCGCGCCAATATTCGTTTCGACAACTGGCGCCTGAACAGCGTTCTGCGCCAACTGATCGCCGACAATGGCCTGGTGGTGCCGCTGTCCAACGCCGAATTCCGCCTGCTCTGGGTCTTCATCGAGCGCCCGCGCCGGGTACTCAGCCGCGAACAATTGCTTGATGCCGCCCGAGGCCGTTCGATTGAAGCGTTCGACCGCAGCATCGACTTGCTGGTCTCGCGTCTGCGACAGAAACTCGGCGACGATCCGAAAGCACCGCAGTTGATCAAAACCGTGCGCGGTGAGGGTTACCTGTTCGACGCACGAGACATCGGCTGATGCGGGCGCGCTTCGACACCCTGTTCGGCCGCCTGTTTGGCGTGTTGTTCGTGGCGATCGTCCTGGCGCACCTGCTGGCGTTCACCTGGTTTCACCTCTACGGTCCGCCGCCACCTCCGCCGCCCCCGGCGTTTTCCCCAAATGCCGAGGGGCAACGGCCTCACCAGGATCCGCGCTATCCGCCACGGCCAGCGCGACCCTGGTTCGGCGGCCCTGTGGTGCCACTGACCTTTCAGTTCATTACCTTGATGATCGCCGCTTGGTATGGCGCCAAGCTGCTCAGTCGCCCGATCCAGCGCTTGAGTGACGCCGCCGAGCGCCTCAGTGAAGACCTCGACAGCCCACCGCTGGACGAATCCGGCCCGCGGGAAGCCCGGCAAGCAGCGCATACCTTCAACCTGATGCAACAACGGATACGCGAACAAATTCAGCAACGCGCGCGAATGCTCGGCGCCGTCTCCCACGACCTGCGCACACCACTGTCGCGATTGAAACTGCGCCTGGAAAACATCAGCGACGACAAATTGCAAAGCCAGATGCGCCAGGATCTGAACGACATGATCGGCATGCTCGATGCCACCCTTACCTATTTGCACGAACAGCGCACCAGCGAAGCCTTGCAATTAATGGACGTGCAGGCGCTGGTCGAATCTCTGTGCGAAAACGCCCAGGATCAAGGCTCGGATGTGCAGGTCAGCGGCCATTGCGCACCACTTGCGGTACAGCCGATGGCGCTGCGCTCATGCATCAATAACCTGATGGACAACGCCCTGCGCTATGCCGGGCAGGCATGCATCGAACTGCTGGATCGGCGCGGCCAACTGCTGATCCGCGTGATCGACCATGGGCCGGGAATTGCCGAGGACAAGCGCGAGGCAGTGTTTGAACCGTTTTATCGCCTGGAAGGCTCGCGCAACCGCAACTCCGGCGGCGTCGGCCTGGGCATGACCATTGCCCGGGAAGCCGCGCAGCGTTTGGGTGGAGATCTAAACCTGGAACAAACCCCCGGTGGCGGCCTCACGGCAGTCATCCGCCTGCCTCGACCCTGAGAACTCCATCCTCGTGTGTACCCACCTGCCCCTTGAGGCTGACTGCGCCGGTACACCCACCGGTTTTCCAGTTCAGGAGTGAGCCCGATGATCGGTAGCGTCAGCAGCTACACGAGCTATACCAGCACCCGCAGCGCCTCCACGCAAAACGCCCGAGGCCAGCAACTGCAAAAGCAACTGTTCGCCAAATTCGACAGCAACAGCGATGGCGCGGTGGATCAGGACGAGCTGAAACGTGCGGTGCCCACAGTCCGGACTGGGGACTCCTGCCAGAGACAGGTCAGTCCTCAGGCCCGCGCATACCGTCCCATTCCAAAAAACTAACGGCGGTCTTCAACCCGAGCCTGACTCTTGCTCCAGTCCGTCAGCAAACTATAAGCAACAGCCAACAGCGTAGGTCCGATAAACAACCCGATAAACCCAAACGCAATCAACCCGCCAAAGACACCCAGCAATACAATTACCAGCGGCAGATTCCCCCCGCGACTGATCAGGTACGGCTTGAGCACGTTGTCCACGCCACTGATGACGAACGTCCCCCAGATCCCGAGAAACACCGCCATCCCATACTCACCCTTCCAGGCCAGCCAAGCCGTGGCCGGCACCCATACAAGCGGTGGTCCCATCGGAATCAGGCTGAGCAGGAACGTCACAACCCCCAATACCAACGCCCCCGGTACGCCGGCAATCAGGAAGCCGATCAACGCCAGAATCGCCTGCGCCGCCGCCGTACCGATCACGCCGTTGACCACCCGCTGAACCGTGCCAGCGACCAATTCGATGTAGTACCCGGCGCGTTCGCCAATCAAGCGTTCCAGCAAGCGATGAGCAAACGCCGCCAGCCTCGGCCCGTCGCGATAGAAAAAGAAGACAAAGACAATGCTCAACGTCAGTTCGAGAATCCCGCCGCCGATCTGCGCACTGCGCGCCAGCAACCAGTTACCGACCTGCCCCAGATAAGGTTTGATCGACACCATCAACGCGGCGCCCTGCTCATCAATGCTGTTCCAGAGCCCGACCAGCCGCTCACCCACAAACGGCAAACCTCCCAGCCACGTCGGCGCCTGCGGCAAACCATCGACTTGCACATCTTTGATGAACGCTGTGGCATCACGCACGTGATCTGCCAGGTTGAACCCCAGCCAGACCAGCGGCGCCGCCACCAGCAGCATCCAGCCCAACGTCAGAATGGCGGCGGCCAGCGATTCGCGGCCATTGAGCCAGCGGGTCAGAAGACGCATCAGCGGCCAACTGGCAAACGCCAGCACGGCGCCCCAGAACAACGCCGACCAGAACGGCGCCATCACCCACAGGCTGGCACCAAACAGCACCAGCAGAAGGATTTGCACCAACAGCCGATCGTTATTGAGCATGTAAGGTCTCGAAAAAGTCAGTCAGACAAAAAATAGGCGAACACACAGCGTGCCCGCCCGATACACCTTATCGCAACAGATTAATGTGCAGGCCAGGGCCTTCGACACTGCCGGCTTCCAGCCGCCTCGCGCGCACGCCCTGCTCGATCAGTGCTTGTCGCCAAGCCTCGGCCTTGGGGCCCGACACGGTCACCCTTTGCGTAATATCCAGGTTCAGGCCCCGGGAAATCAGCCGCAGCCAGGTGTCATCCGGATCGCCCACCAACTTCGGAAAGTCCAGTTCACCAGTGCTTTTGAGCTGCCGCAACAGGGTCGCAGACGTCGGCAACAACTCGCCCAGCGGCGCTTCGGCCACGAACTGTTCAACATGCAGATAAGCCCTGCGATTGCCGCGCGTAATGCTGTAGAGCGCTATCAGCGTGTTATCCCTTGGAGCCGCCAGCCTTAGCAACAGATAGGCCTGCTGCTCATCGGAACCAAACAGTTTCGAATTACCAAAGACCTCATTGGCCCACAGGCTGCTTTCGCCACAATCACGGGACTCGCACCAATACAGCAACTCGGCGCCCTGTTTTTTTTGCAGCGCTTCACGGGCGGCAGTGAACGCTTCGTTGGCGGAGTGTTCCGGTGGCAGTTCGTAGGTCACTGACGTGGTTTGGCCTCTGGCACTGACCTGTCCTTCGAAGCGCAGCTTGCCGCTGATTTTACGGATCGATCCGAGCGGATAGACACGCTCCAGTTCGGTCGGGGCACGATAGTCGACGATTTGTGCATCGGCCAGACGCGGCACGATGGGTAGATCCTGACTGCCCGGTACATCGTCGGCGATTGAAAAGGAACTGAAACAGCACAGTGCCAAGAGACTGAGTGAACGCATGGATAGGTTCATCGGACAGACATGGCCTGGGTGCCGCTTTGGCCATTCGGGGTCGTAGCGGTGTAAAGATCCATCATGGTTATCTCCCATTTCAACCCGCCCAGCCTCGACAGTTGCCCGCAGCAAGTCAAGGAATGGCGAAGAACCGATTGAAACAGTCTGCGACAAGATCGGCACCGGCCTCATCGTTGAGGTGCAAATGGTGTCCGCCGGGCAGCTGTTCCCGGTTAAAGGGTAGACGCTCCAGCAGTTCTGGGTGTTTGGCCAGCATGCCGTCGGCCGCGACGACCAATTGCGCAGGACAGTCGATGCGCTGGACGAAAGCCATCGCCTGTTCCAGGGTCAGGCGCAGCGGCGACGGCAGCGTCAGGCGATTATCGGTGCGCCAGGTGTAACCGCCGGGAACGGGCATCAATCCCCGTTGCGCCAACAGTTCCGCCGCCTCACGACTGACCGCCACCAGTCCTTTCATCCGCGCTTCGATGGCTCGGTCGAGGCTGTTGTAGACCGGTTTGCGTTTCTCGCGCAGTTCCAGTTGCGCTTGCAGGGCCATGCCCATGCGTTCGGCAGCGTTTTCGCCTTTGTCTGTAGGAGGAATCACGCCGTCGATCAACGCCAGATGCGAGATACGCTGCGGCAACGAACCGGCCAGCACCAGCGACACGATGGCGCCCATCGAATGCCCGAGCAGGCCGAAACGTTTCCAGCCCATCTGCTCGGCAACCTGCAGCACGTCATGGGCGTAGTCCCACAACGCGTAACCGGCGCCACTCGGACGATGCCCGGAGTGCCCATGCCCGGCCATGTCCAGGGCCATGATGCGCAAGCCTTTGAGCTTCGGCGCCAGGCGGGCAAAGCTGTTGGCATTGTCGAGCCAGCCATGCAGGGCGATGACCGGCAAACCGTCCTCGGGACCGAACAAGTGCGCAGCCAACTCGATATGCGGCAGGTTCAGGCGTACTTCTTCGAAGGTCGGGCTCATGCGCAATCCTTGTCCTGACGATTTTCCCAGCGAGTGAACAGGCTCTTGAGCAACCGCGCCGTGTCTTGCGGGCGTTCAAGCGGAAACATATGGCCACCGGGCATGCTCAGCGCCTCGCCCTGGGCAAGACGCGAAACGAAACGGGTGTGATGACGCATCACCACGCGACTCTTGTGCCCTCGTACCACCGCCAGCGGCACTTGCAACTGTCGGGTAAGGCCGGGACTGGTGTGCGGCACCCCGCGATAGATGCTGATCTCGGTGGCCGGGTCGAAGCGCAACCGCAGCTTGTCGCCCACCTGATGCAAACCGTGTTGCAGATAGGCATCGAAACATTCGGGATCGAAACTGCGAAACAATGTCTTGCCGGCAAAGTAGCTGCGTGCGCTGTCGATATCGGCAAACTCTTCGCGCCGGCCCAGGGTGCGTCCAGCCGGAGTCAGTCTGTCGATGAAGCCGAAGCGCTTGGCCGCACGGATCACCCATTGATCGGTACGGGTCAGCACAGGGGAATCGAGCATGACCACGCCGCGATACAACTCAGGGCAACGCAGCGCCGCATGCAGGTGCAGCACGCCGCCAAACGAGTGGCCGACGCCCCACACCGGTTGATCCTGCTGCTGCAAATGGTGAATCAACTCATCGACAAGGTTGTACCAGTTATCGTCCGCGGGAAATCGCGGGTCATGGGCATGCTGCTCCAGATGCGCGACCCGGTACTCGGGCGCCAGCGCCGCGAACAACTTGCCATAGGTACCCGAAGGAAATCCGTTGGCGTGGGCGAAAAAGATCGGTTGCGACATGCGGGTAGATCCATGAGCGGGAAACGTGGCGTTGATTGTCCGCAAGAGTGCGCCTCACAGCAATGACCGTAACGGCCAGGAATGATGACAGTCGCGCCATGGCTATATCCGACGCACCGCCGTGTGGGTGTTTTTGTCAACTGTCAGTTCTGTCAGTTGACCCACGCCGTGTTCAGGCTGATAAGAGGATCACCCTCATTAAAGCTGCCGGCGCCCATGACTCACGCGAATACACCCGCCATCCAGGCCTTCGACGCTCGAGGCCTGGTATTACGCAGCGTGAATTACCATCGTCGCGATGAGACTTTGGCACCCGAGAGTTACATCACTCACCAGACGCATGATGCAGCGGGGCGCACGGTATTGAGTCGCGATCCCAGACTGTTCCGCGAGCACACACCTGAAAAACCCGGCCCGGCGAATCAGAGCAATGTGTTCAGCCTGTCAGGCGCCATGCTGTCGAGTGAAAACAGCGATGCAGGCTGGCGCCTGAGCTTGCTCGCAGAGGACGGCGCTCACATTGACGGATGGGATCAGAAACGCAACCACAGCCGTATCGTCCATGATGCTCTGCGACGACCGAGCGCCACTTTCGAGCAGTCTGCCGACGAGCCTGAACACTGTACGGAGCGCTTCACCTATTTCGATGATCCGGATGAAGTCCACCATAACCGCCGTGGCCGATTGATTCGGCATGACGACACCGCAGGCACCCTGCACTTCACTGAACTCAGTATGAGCGGGCAACCACTGCAACTTTGTCGCACCTTCAGTGCCGATCCCGCGTGGGCGGTGGACTGGCCGGAAGTGGAAGTCGATCGCGATTTTTTTCTGGAAACCCGATCGGCCGCGACCCACTTCAGCTACAACGCCCTTGGCGAGTCGGTTGGTCAGACAGATGCCTTGGGAAATCGGCAGATACAGCTTCAAGACGTGGCGGGCCATGTGAAAGAAACCCGTCTGACACTGGCCGCAAACGACGACAGCCAGACGCTGGTCAGCGATATCCACTACAACGCCTTTGGGCTTATTGAGCAGCAACGCGCGGGAAATGACGTGATCTCCCAAGCGACATTCAGCCTCGACGATGGCCGCCTGCAACGTCTGAGGAGCCAGACCAGTCATGGCTCGATCCTCCAGGATCTGTCCTACGCGTACGACGCAGTCGGCAATATCACTCGCATCAGCGATAGCGCAGAGGCGGCTGTCTATCACCGTAACCAGCGAACAGACGCGATCTGCCGCTACCGTTACGACAGCCTCTCGCGCTTGATCGAGGCCAGTGGCCGGCAGATCCGCAACGCTGCGGGCGGGCCACAGCTGCCGGCATTTGCCTCTCCTGCCGACCCGGGTCAGTTGGAAAACTACACGCGCACTTACACCTATGATCCGTCCGGCAATCTGCTGTTGATGGAGCACCGCGCCGCCAGTGGAAACCGCACCGAGCGCACGGTTGTGGCCAGCGCCAGCAATCGCAGCCTGCCGGAAAGCCCCGACGGCCATCTGCCCGATGAGCAGGCGATTGCCGCCGCTTACGACGCCAATGGCAACCGCGTGTTTCTCCAAGACGAAGGGCAAACGCTGCAATGGGATCGACGCAATGAATTGCAACAGGTTGATCAGGTGGTTCGAGAGGGTGAACCGAATGATTGCGAGTTCTACATCTATGACGGCAGCGGTCAACGCCTGCGAAAAATCCGTCAGGCCTGTACCGCATCGGTGCAACGACTCAGTGAAACGCGCTACTTGCCCGGTCTGGAAATTCGCACCGATCCGAATCAGACCGTACACGTCATCACCGTCAAGGCCGGTCGCGCGACAATCCAGGTGTTGCACTTTGAAAAACCGCCACCACACGGCATACCCCAGCATCAGCAGCGCTACAGCTTCACCGATCAATTGAACTCCAGCACCATTGAACTGGACGCCCAGGCACAGATGATCTCCCGGGAAAGCTATTACCCGTTTGGCGGTACCTGTTGGTGGGCGGGCCGAAGCCTGGTCGAAGCGAGCTACAAGACCCTGCGCTACTCGGGCAAGGAACGGGATGCCAGTGGCCTGTATTACTACGGTTTTCGTTACTACACGCCATGGCTTCAGCGCTGGCTCAATGCGGACCCGCTGGGGGTGCAGGACGGACTGAATCTGTTTGCCATGGTGCACGGCAACCCTGTCGGGAACGTGGACTTCCAGGGACTGGTCACACTGAAAGAAGGCGTGGGCGCCGCTCTGGCAACCTTTGGCCGGGACAGTGTGAGTGCACTGGCCGCAGGAGCGGTTAAATATTTTGCTGCAAGAGGGTTGGAGCAATGGGCAACCGGCGATCCGGACTCACCGCCAGACCCGGGTGTCAATCTGGGATTGACCCTAGCAGGCAGCATGGTGGGTGCGTTGGCCGGTGGTTCCATGGGGATAGGAGCAGGCAGTCGTATTGCCAGCAGCCGCAACTACAACCGCACCACACAGAAAGTCATGGCCGGTATCTTGGGGCTGGCGGGCGCTGCGGCGGGAGCCGCCGCTCCACTGTATGCGTACCTGTCTGAGCGGGAAACCTTGAACATGACAGCCATCAGCATACTTGCCAGTGTGCCCAAGAGCATGACAAGGGAAGCAGGCCAACGCACGTTCGCCAGCGTCGGCCCCAGCGTCACGATTGCGCCAAGCGGCACCACGACCGCTTGGCGCACCGCCTTCTATGGAGCCGTTCTTTTTGCTGACGGTGCGCTCGGGGCAAATCTGCCACCTGGCCTGGATATCACTGTCGCCGCTACCGTGGAAGGCCTGGATGGAGCGTCCACAACCACGATCAACTCATTGCGTGGAGGTGACTACAGCAGCCCGGAACGCAATCGGCTTTCTGTGCCGAATGCTGCGGAATGGCTGTACGGCGTCGTAACACGCACCGCCGGCTCAACCTTGACCGCCTCACTGACATTGCTCGCCGAACCTCTAACGAACACAATCGAAAACGCCCACTTACAATCAGCAGTCGTCGAAAGCCTGGCCACCCCCACCGAGGCCCGCACATACCTGGGCCAGCATGTGCAGCGTGGCGCCTTCGAGCTGGCCAGGTACGACGATGGGGACTTCACTCTGGATCGTTTCACTCCAGCGAACCGGATTTGGAGAGATGCGACACCCGCCGGTTATCACCCGGAAACACCCGACGCGGGCGACCTGCCCATGAGTGTTATCAGACGACGTAGCGTATGACTCAACTCGAGGGTGGTGTCTGCCCCAACGGCACCACTGCCATGGTCAAGCGCGAGACACAACTGGCCTTGCCTTCATCGCTGGTCAGTCGAATATCCCAGACATGCGTGGTGCGACCGATATGAATCGGCTTGGCCACAGCCGTCACCCGGCCACTGCGCAAACCACGCAAATGGTTGGCGTTGATCTCAAGCCCCACGCAATAAAACTGGCTGGCATCGATACACAAATAACTGGCCATAGAACCGACAGTTTCAGCCAGCACCACCGAGGCGCCGCCGTGCAGCAGGCCGTAAGGCTGGTGGGTGCGATGGTCGATGACCATGCTCGCGGTCAGTGATTGTTCGTCGAACGCCTCGAAACGGATATCCAGCACTTCGCCGATGGTGTTTTTCTGGATTGCGTTCAACTGCTCGATGTCGGGAGTGGTGCGCCACAGGCTCATCACAGACTTCCTTTGTTGTTTTAGTGGTCGCTCAATCCTGCCACAGCACCGCCTCGCTGCGCTCGCTCCATTCTTCGAAGCGCGCGCCGTAGGTGTCTTCGATGACGTTGCGTTTGATTTTCAGGGTCGGCGTGAGAAACCCGTTCTCCACCGCCCAACTGTCCTTGACCACCACCAGTCGACGCAGGCGCTCGTGCTTGTCGAGCACCGCGTTGACCTCCTCCAGCAGTTTTTCCAGGCTCGAATGCAGACTCGCCCGCCCCTCTTCCTGATTGACAATGGAGAGCACGCACAAGCCCAGCGGCGCGCTCAAACCATCGCCCACCACGCAGACCTGTTCGATACGCGAATGCACCGCCAGCCGATTTTCGATCGGCGCCGGAGCCACATATTTGCCTTTACTGGTCTTGAAGATCTCCTTGAGTCGACCAGTCAGGCGCAGGCGCCCTTCGGCATCCTGCTCGCCCTTGTCACCGGTGCGCAGAAAACCGTCCTCGGTGATCGTTTCGGCGGTTTTCTGCGGCTCCTTGAAATAGCCGAGCATGTTCGCCTGACTGCGTACCTGCACTTCACCGGACTCATCGATACGCACTTCAACATCCGGGCACGGTTTACCGATCCAGCCCTGCTTGTATTGACCCGGCAGGCAGATGTGCGAATAGCCGCAGCTCTCGGTCATGCCGTAGACCTCCAGGACGTCGAGCCCGAGTTTCTGATACCACGCAAGCAAGGTTTGCGGCACTGGTGCGGCGCCCGACAGGGCGACGTGCAAGGCATCCAGCCCGAGGCCAGCAAGCACTTTGTGCCCGACTCGCTTGCCGATGAACGGCAGGCCGAGGAGCAAATCCAGGCGCTTTGCCGGAATCTTGCTGTAAACGCCCATCTGGAATTTGCTCCAGATTCGCGGCACACCAAACATTGCGGTCGGCCGCGCACGCTGCAAGTCAGTGATAAAGGTCTCGAGGCTTTCGGCAAAGAACACCGTCTGCCCGGTGTAGATCGACGCCAACTCTACAAACATCCGCTCGGCGACGTGGCACAGCGGCAGGTAGGAGAGCAATCGATCATGCTCGTTAAGCCCGAATAACTGCGTGCCATGGGTCGTCGCAAACCCGAGGTTGGCGAAACTGTGCATCACGCCTTTGGGCAGGCCAGTGGTGCCGGAGGTGTAGATGATGGTGGCCAGTTGCTCGCCGGCGGGACGCGGGTCGTCCTGGATCGGTGAACTGCGTTGCAGGTCGGCCCAGCTGAAATCGAAGTCGCCGGCCGGATGCAGCGGCAGGCTGATGGTCGGCAGGCCCAAAGGCATGCCTTTCGACATGCCGGGCCAATCATCCAGTTTGCCGATAAACGCCAACACACTTTCCGAGTGGTTGAGCACCTGAGCCACGGAGTCGGCGGTCAGGTTGGGATACAGCGGCACAGAGACGTGCCCGGCCATCCAGATGGCGAGGTCGGCGATGATCCAGTGCGCGCAGTTTTTCGAGATCAGCGCGATGTGGCTGCCCTGCGGCAACTCGCGCGCTCGCAGCCAATGCGCGGCGCGGCGGGCCTGATGGCCGACGTCGGCCCAGGTCAGCGTTTCGACCTGCCCGCCCCCGACTGGCTGTACGAGGAAGCGCTGGCGCGGGTGCCGCGCCTCGCGTTCGTAAAACACGTCCAGCGGCAAACGGAATGCGGCAGACATGCGACTCGCTCCTGTTTTTTTGGTCTGGAGCAAGCGTAGTCAACCAAGCAAGTGCTTGGTTGGAAAATTCAAACAAATAATTTCCACCGACACAGCGAAATGTGGGAGCGGTGTTTACAACGTTATGGATGCTTGAGGCTATTGAGCTTCATCGAGCCGATCAGCAACTCACTGTGTTCAAGCTCCGCAAGCCCGGCCGTGCTGACCCTCTCGGGCGGATACCCGGCGCCATGCTGCAGATAGCTGAGCAAATTGCCCACCAGCGGGTTATGGCTGACCAGCAGCACATTGCTCACCGAGACCAGTTGATCGGTGACCTTGTCCGGATCGACCTCCGGCGTCAGCCACTCGACCGTGCGAATCGGCGGCTCGAAACCCAGCGCCTCACGGACAATCTGCGCGGTCTGTTGCGCGCGCAGATAGGGGCTGGCGTAGATCGCGGTCAACGGCTGGCCCATCAGACGGGCCGCACTGCTCAAGGCTTCCTGGCGGCCATGCTCGGTCAGCTCCCGCTCGGCATCGGGGCACGCGCCATAAGGCACGGCTTCACCGTGACGCAATACCCAGAGTTTCATAGCTTGGGTTCCTCATCTCGGGCCGGATGCGGTGCTGGCGGCACGGCATGCGGCGCTTCGCCTTCGGGGGTACGCGGCGCAGGCCAGTCGGCGAACGGCCATGGTTTCTGGTCGCTGTGAAAACTGCCGAAACGGCCGATCTGTGCCAGAAACTGGCTCAGGCTGTCGCCGAAATTCATCAGGCCGGCGCTCGGAGCGCCATAGATCAAACGATAGATCAGTTGCACCAGCACCACTGCGCCAAGGATGAACTGCGCCACTTGCCAGACCAGCACGTAAATGAGCATCCACAATACCCGCAGGAGGATGGACTCGTACTTGGTGTCGATTTTTGGATCGTTCATAGGTCGTTCCCTGCTGACTCAGTTGAAACCACTGGTGGAAATAAAGTCGACGTCGGTTTTCGGCTCGGCCCGCATCAACAACGCGATGACCTGGTCCAGCGTGCGCCCTTCGAACAGAATGGCGTGCAGCCCGGCGACCAGCGGCATGTAGACACCCACCTCCTGGGATTTGGCCTTGAGTACTTTCAAGGTATTCACCCCTTCGGCGACTTCACCAAGGCGCGACACCGCTTCGTCGAGGCTCAGCCCCTGACCGAGGGCGAAACCGACCTGATAGTTGCGGCTCTTGGGCGACGAACACGTCACGATCAAGTCACCGACGCCGGCAAGCCCCAGGAAGGTCATGGGGTTGGCACCCTGATTCACCGCAAACCGGGTCATCTCGGCCAGGGCCCGGGTGATCAGCATGCTCTTGGTGTTCTCGCCCATCTCCAGAGCCACCGCCATGCCGGCGATGATCGCGTAAACGTTTTTCAACGCACCGCCCAACTCGACACCGAAACGATCGGCGCTGGCGTAGACGCGGAAGGTGCGGCCATGCAGCGCGGCTTGCACTTGTTTGCACAGGTCTTCGTCTTCACTGGCAACCACGGTGGCGGTCAGTGCGTGCTCGGCGATTTCCCGCGCCAGATTCGGCCCGGACAACACGCCGATGCGCGCTTGCGGAGCGATCTCTTCGAGGATCTGGCTCATCAGCTTGAAGGTGTGGGCTTCGATACCCTTGGTCAGGCTGACCAGCATTTTGCCGCTCAGCCGTTCGGCGTGGGCGGCCAGCACCGTGCGCAACGCGCTGGACGGCAGGGCGACAAAGCACAGGTCACAGGCATCGAGGGTGGCTTGCAGGTCGGTGACGGCGGTCACGCCCGGCACAATCTTGATGCCTTTGAGGTAACGCGGGTTTTCGCGATTGACCCGGATGGCCTCGGCCTGCTCGGGGTCACGCATCCACTGCAAGACTTGATGGCCGTTCTCGGCCAGAAGATTGGCCACGGCGGTACCAAAACTTCCGCCTCCCAGGACCGCAATCGGGCGCTGTTCAGTCATATGCAATCCGTTAATCCATACCAGTGGCGATGTCGGCATTATACGGGGCGACCCCGTCGCGGCCAGCCCCCGCGTCAATTACCGATACTTGTAGGAAGAAGACCAACAAAACCTAGGAAAATGCCTATAACGTGACTGGAAAAGTCGCTGCCCTCGGTTAACATGCCCGCCAATTCTTCGCTCTATAGGCTGTGTCGTGCTCTTTGCTTCTCCCTCATCGCGCTCGTCCCTGTTGCTCGCGCTGCTGTTCAGCCCGGTCGTGCAGGCCGATGACCTGTTCATGGACAGCGAGTCGCTACCGCAGGTGCTGACGGCCACACGCCTTAAACAGACACCGGCGCAAGTGCCGGGAAGCATGACCGTCCTCGACAGCGAATTGATCAACGCCAGCGGCGCCCGCGACATCAGTGAACTGCTGCGCCTGGTGCCCGGGATGATGGTCGGCAACGTCAGCGGCAATCAGGCTGTGGTCAATTACCACGGCACCAACGCCAGCGAAGCGCGGCGCATGCAGGTGTTGATCGACGGCCGCTCGGTTTACCGCGCGGGTCTGGCCACGGTGGACTGGAGCGATATTCCGGTGGCCGTGGAAGACATTGAGCGCATCGAAGTCTTCCGAGGCCCGAACACTGTCAGCTACGGCGCCAATGCACTGATGGCGGTGGTCAACATCATCACGCGTCACCCGGCGAACAGCCACGGCACACGGCTGAAGATCACTCGGGGCCAGCGCGGCATCAACGATTTCCATGCCAGCCAGGGCACGGGCTGGAATGGCGGCGACCTGCGTCTGTCGCTGTCAGGTCAAGAAGACGACGGTTTCGACAGCAATCGCACAGGCGCCGATTACCGCGACAGCCGCCGCTTGAACCGTTTCAGTCTAGCGGTCAGTCATACCCTGAGCGACAGCCAGAGCCTCGACTGGCAGGTCAACGCGAAGGACGGCACCAACCAGCGGCCCTATACCTACCGACCGGTGTTCTCGGGGATTACAGACGCGGGGAACAACTCCGACGTGGTGGCCAAGGACTACGCCGGGTCGGTGCGCTGGAATCTCGACATCAATCCCGAACATAGCCTTTATGTACAAGGATCGGCGCAGCACTGGGACCGTCAGCAAACCTGGCGCGCTTGCGACGCCGAAGTGTCGTTCAGCCCGGAACTGACGCAGCTGTGGCAACTCGACCCCAATTACACCGAGCGCCTGGCGCGCAACATCACCCGGTTCACCGGCCCCGGCGCCGAGCCCGGAAGCCCGCAGAAAATGGCGCTGGCCAATCAGGTGCTTGATCAATGGCGCAACGGCGCCAGCCAAACCCTGTGCGGCGATATCGACCAGAGTGCCCGGGAGTCGCGTTACGACCTCGAATTGCAGGACACCCTCAGCCTGTCCGACAGCCTGCGCCTGGTCAGCGGCATGAACTATCGTTACGACCGGGCCGATTCCGAGACCTACTTCAACGGCACGCTGGACGACACCACTTGGCGCGCCTTCGGCCAACTGGAATGGCGCGCGACCGAACACTGGCTGTTGCAGGGCGGTGCAATGTTCGAAGACACGCAACTGATCGGCAGTTCGCTGACCCCGCGCTTCGCGATCAACTACCTGATCAACCCGCGCCATGGTCTGCGTGCGGTGTACTCGGAGGCGATCCGCTCGCCGGACATGTTCGAGAACAACGTCAACTGGAGCTATCAGGTGACCAACCTGCGGCCCACGGCGTACGGCCAGTCGTCAGCGCGTTATTTCGTCAAGACCCGTGGCCCCGGCGATCTCGATCAGGAACACATGCGCTCGCGTGAAGTGGGCTACAACGGCAATTTCGCAGAGTGGGGACTGGCACTGGATGTGAAGCTGTTCTACGACGAAATCACCGGGATGATCAGCGAGCCGTTGCGCAACAACCAATACATCGCCAGCAATGCCAACAGCTCACGTTTTCGCGGCACCGAAACCCAACTCGACTGGCGCGTGAGCAGGGTCGACCGCTTGCGTTTCACTTACGCCTACGTCGACGCCCAAGCGAGCAATCCGCAGGATCAGCAATTCACCTCGCGCAACAGCGGTTCGGCCGGTTGGCTGCGCGACTGGGGCCAAGGCTGGAACAGCGCCCTCTTCTATTACGGCGACAACGCGCTCAACGGCTATCGCTTTGAACGGGTCGACACGCGGATCGCCAAACGCATCCCGCTGGGCAAAGCCCAACTGCAACTGGCCGGCGTGCTGCAACAGCGCCTCGATCACGCGCCAACGACGTTCGTGGACAACCAATACGACGAACGCCGGGTGATGTATTTCAGCGCCGAGTTGGAGTTCTAGGGTGCGCCTCGGCCTGTCACGCAAGGCGCCAACCCTTGGCCACTGCCTGGCCGGGCTGTGCCTGTTTCTGGCCGCGTGGCTGCACGGCATCGCAGTGCAAGCGGCCGATATTCTGCTCACAGGGGCTGAAGAAAGTCCCGGCGTGCAGGCTTTCGTTCAGGCCCTCAGCGAGTTGCGTCCGACCGACAGTGTGCGTTTCCAGCCGCTGGCCAGTCTCCCGGCACCGGGAAAATTACCTTCCAGCCTGCGCCTGATTCTGCTCGATCTGCCAAGCCTCGACTGGCGCCTGCAAGACTCAAAGGGCCCGGCAACGCTGGTGCTGCGTATCAGCCGCGTGCAAGCACATCAGCGTTTCGGCTCGGCACAACCCTCGCAGCTGACTCTGCTGTGGAGCGATCCACCACTGGGCCGTCAATTGCAGTTGATCCGGCGGATGTTGCCGCAGGCGCGCAGGGTTGGCGTGTTGTTCCACCCGCACAGCGAATTTCTGCTCAAGGAACTGCGCCTGACCGCTCAATCGCTGAATCTGCAAATCGTCAGCCAACGCTGGGACAACACCCACGACAACCGCCCCCTGCAAGCTGTACTGAAAAACAGCGACGTGCTGCTGGGCCTCGACGATCCTGATCTGTACAACCCGAGAACCGCGAAAAACCTGCTGCTCAGCAGTTACTCGCAGCAAATGGCGCTGGTGGGGCCCAACGTTGCGTTTGTCCGCGCCGGTAGCCTGGTCAGCAGCTACAGCGATCAGAGCGACTGGCTGGCGGTACTCGACCAACTGCTCGACCAGCCGCCGGGCAATTGGCCGCCAGCCCTCTATCCCAAACGTTTTAAAGTCTCAAGTAATGCGCAGGTGGCTCGTTCCCTTGGGATCGAACCGTTAAATGACGCGTCAGTCGCCAGAGCGTTGGCTGAAGGAGAAAGCCGCCCATGAGTTTCCGTCGCCGTTGGGACATCAACACCCGGACCCAGTTGATCAGCCTGGGCCCGGCGCTGTTGCTGACCTTGTTGTTGATCAGCTTTTTTACCTTCGTGCGCATTCAGGATTTGCGCCAGGAGCTGAACCACACCGGCCAATTGATCGCCAACCAACTGGCACCCGCCACCGAGTACGGGGTGATTTCCGGCAATAACGAAGTGCTGGAGAGCCTGCTCAAAGCCTCGCTGGCAACACCCAACGTGCGCTTTATCGAAGTGCAGGACAGTGCCAACCGGATTCTGGTCTACGTCGAGCAACCGGCGAATGTCCATAGCCGTGCGCATCAGGTCGAAGTTTTTCAAGCGCCGGTAAGGCTGCAACGGATCGCCCTGCACAATGATTTTTTCCAGGACACCAAAGTCAGCAATGGCGCGGCCAACGAGGATTATCTGGGGCGAGTGATCGTCGGTCTGTCCAACGATGCCTTCAGTCAGCGTCAGCAGGAAATCCTGCTCAAGGCCGCTATTCTGGCGCTGTTTGCCCTGCTCTTCACCTTCATCGTCGCGCGGCGCCTGGCGGGCAGCCTGTCGCAGCCGATTCGCGATATCGGCAATGCGGTCAAGGCGATTCAGCAAGGCGACTATAAAACGCCGCTACCGATTGTCGACGACACCGAACTGGGCGCCCTGTCGCAACACATCAACAACCTCGCTCAGGCGCTGGAACAGGCCAGTCGTGAACAGCATCAAGCCATGGCCCAACTGATCCAGACCCGTGAGGAAGCGGAAAAGGCCAACAGCGCCAAATCCGACTTCCTGGCGATGATGAGCCATGAACTGCGCACCCCCATGAACGGCGTGCTGGGCATGTTGCAATTGCTCGAAACCACCGACATGACCGAAGAACAGGTCGAGTACGCCGCGCTTGCCTCGGAGTCCACCGAACACCTGCTCAAGGTCATCAACGACATTCTCGACTTCTCGCGCATCGAGCGTTCGGAACTGGAACTGGAGCATATCCCGTTCAACCTCGCCGAACTCATCGCAGCCTGCGCCCAGTCGTTCCAGCACAGCGCGGTTCAGCGTGGCCTGGCGCTCAATCTGCGGATCCCCGAAGACATGCACGGTTTGCAGGTACAGGGCGATCCGACGCGGATCCGGCAGATTCTGGTCAACCTGGTCGGCAACGCCTTGAAATTCACTGAACAGGGTCGGGTCAGCATCGAGGCGCAGTGGCAGTCGCTGGATCACGAACTGCTGTGGTTCACCTGTTCGGTGCGCGACAGCGGCATCGGTATTTCGTCCGAGAGCCTGGAGTTGATGTTCAACGCTTTCCAGCAGGCCGACAGTTCTATTTCAAGGCGTTACGGTGGCACCGGCCTCGGTCTGCCGATTGCCCGCACTCTCGCCGAGCGCATGGGCGGGACATTGCGCGCGCAGAGCGAAGAAGGTCGCGGCTCGGTATTCACCCTGGAAATTCCGCTGGCTCTTTATAAGCAGGCGTTGCCGCAACTGGCAGCGCCACGCGCATTGAACAGCAGCGGTCACGGCGAGGGGCGTCATGTGTTGCTCGTGGAAGACAATCCGGTGAATCAGACCGTGATTGAAGCGATGCTGCGCAGTTTGGGCTTTACTGTCAGTGTTGCCACCGATGGCGCACAAGCGGTGCAAAATGCCGAAGCAAGCGATTTCGAAATGATTCTCATGGATTGCCGTTTGCCGATCATTGATGGCTACGAAGCGACCCGGCAGATTCGCCGCTTGCCCGGACGCAGCGCGGTGCCGATCATCGCATTGACCGCCAATGCCTTGCAGGGCGACCGCGAGGCCTGCCTGTCGGCGGGCATGAACGATTATCTGGCGAAGCCGTTCAAACGCAATGACCTACAGCAGATTCTGCAGCGCTGGGTGTCGTAGTGACGGCTTTTCGACCATCTGCGACTGGCGTGAAAAGCGAAAGTGCGGCAGTCTTAGGCACCCGAACGAGCCTCAAAAGGGGCTTGAATAAAAATTTCAGTGCACAAGTGTACATTCATGTCCTTGGTGCTGTGACTTTCACCACAACGCAATAGTCTATGAGTAGGCTGCCGGTTCGAGGCATGAACGCTTCGAACGGTCGGGAAGATTTGCCCCACCTGCCGCATGGGATTATTGAGGAGCTCGCATGACCAAACAAAACGCCTTTACTCGGGAAGATCTGCTGCGCTGCAGTCGCGGTGAGCTGTTCGGCCCAGGTAACGCGCAACTGCCCGCCCCGAACATGCTGATGGTGGATCGAATCACCCTGATCAGCGAAGAAGGCGGCAAGTACGGCAAAGGTGAATTGGTCGCCGAACTGGATATCAATCCTGACCTGTGGTTCTTCGCGTGCCACTTCGAAGGTGATCCGGTCATGCCGGGCTGCCTGGGTCTGGATGCCATGTGGCAACTGGTCGGTTTCTTACTGGGCTGGCAAGGCCTGCCGGGCC
>NZ_JBIUWN010000026.1:0-26280 GCF_044743485.1 Pseudomonas sp. NPDC087614
TGACTTCGTCAAGAAGACTCAGGTTGATGCCCTGGCCATCGCCATCGGCACCAGCCACGGCGCCTACAAGTTCACCAAGCCACCAACCGGTGACGTGCTGGCCATCGACCGCATCAAGGAAATCCACAAGCGCATCCCGAACACCCACCTGGTGATGCACGGTTCGTCCTCTGTGCCACAAGAGTGGCTGGCGATCATCAACCAGTACGGCGGCGACATCAAAGAAACCTACGGCGTGCCAGTTGAAGAAATCGTCGAAGGCATCAAGTACGGCGTGCGCAAGGTCAACATCGACACCGACCTGCGCCTGGCGTCCACTGGCGCCATGCGTCGCCTGATGGCTACCAACCCGAGCGAATTCGACCCACGTAAATTCTTCGGCGCCACCGTGACTGCAATGCGTGATGTGTGTATCGCTCGTTATGAAGCGTTCGGTACTGCGGGTAATGCTTCGAAGATCAAACCGATCTCGCTGGAAGCGATGTACCAGCGTTATCTGAAGGGTGAGTTGAACGCCAAGGTTAACTAAGCCTGAGTGTTAAACAGTTTTAAAAAAAACCCGCCGTGAGGCGGGTTTTTAATTGGGGGGAGATAAGTCTGTCCCTTTAGTGTTCGCTCGTTTTCAGCTCGTTGAGTCAAGTTGCGTTGAGCCATTACTGAATCTAGTCGGCCCTGACAGCGTGAGGAGGGCACCAGTTGTCAGGCTCTCCCTGCGATGAGAAACTGCGCGCAGTAACATAATACCAGTTGGTCGATGGGATATTGATCTTTACGGTCCAATCTCCTTGTGTATTGGCTTTTGCCTCGCCGAGCTTATTGCCACTATCAACTTGAAAGACCTCGACGGTTTGATTGGCTTTCGCCTTGCCTTTTAAAGTCGGGTTAGTTCCTAGCCCTGCTGTCGCTGCTTTTGGTTCGCTGATCGTCGGTCTGTCCATTTAATTTCTCCTCTGTTTCAGATTAGGATATTGCCGTTAATTTATAGAAATTAAGCATTGGGCTTGCATATTTAACTTAAACTCATAAAAAAACTTAAACCACTGTCATATATGACAGTTATTTATAACGTTTTGTAATTGATTTTATCGTTTATATAAAGAAAAACTGGACAGAAAAAGGACCGGAAACGGGGGAGGATTTATTAAATTACTCCATCCCCTTCGATTTTGTGTAAGCGCCGCCGCACAGCGATGCGTGACGTCTGTATCGCGGGTTATGAAGCGTTCGGTAATGCGGGTAATGCTTCGAAGATCAAACTGATCTCGCTGGAAGCGATGTACCAGCGTTATCTGAAAGGTGAGTTGAACGCCAAGGATAACTAAAGTCTGAGTGTTAGCTGCTGATTCAAGAAACCCGCCGACGGCGGGTTTCTTGTGGCGGCGTTTACAGAGATTGTGGCGAAATTGGAATTTTATGGGGTGTTTCTCTGGGCTTTTAAAAACCAGAAGTGCAACGAACGGAGTTAATTTTGTTTGAGAGACTCCTCTATGAAACTCTCCAGTTGAGGTCTGGGTACGGCGCCAGTCTGATTCGCCACGACGCTTCCGTCCTTGAATAGCGTCATCATTGGGATGCCGCGCACGCCAAACTTGGCCGGCGTGGCATGGTTCTCATCGACGTCCAGTTTGACAACGGTCAGCTTGCCTTTGTAAGCCTCGGCTATCTCGTTCAGTATTGGAGCCATCTTTTTGCAAGGGTCGCACCATTGCGCCCAGAAATCGACCAATACGGGTAACTCGGATTCTAAAACATCGAGCGTAAAAGAAGCGTCGGTGATGTCTTTTATCAGTTCGCTGCTCATGGGGATTTCCTTGAATTAATAGTACTGGCGGGCCAGAGGTTATTGCCTGGCTCGCGTTGTCCTGTGCAGGTTGCTTTGCTTCGTTGAATCTAGAACGGTATATGCCGTGCGTCACCTGTAATAACTGACAGTTTTTTATATGAATTCGCTATGTGACCTAGACCCAGATGTGAACTGAAAAAACTCGATGATCAAACAATCGAGGTGGAGCCAGCGTTCCAGCGTTAGCTAAAAGGTTTGTTGAACAAGCGCTCGGCTTTGATCCACGTTATGAAAAACCCGCCGTGAGGCGGGTTGCTTTTTTGCTGAACAGAACTACTCCTTCAACTCAACATGATCCAGTGCCTGATTCACCGCCAGTTCACCGAGCATGACGACCTGCGCGATGCCCAGCGCGGTCTTGCGGTGTGAGGTGTCGAGCATGGCGGCGAAGTTGTTGAGCATTTCGCTGGCTGAACCCAGGGTTTCGCTGGCGTTGGCCAGCAAGGATTCGGTGTTGTACTTCGGGTTGGCGAGGTACATGGGCTCGGGTTTATGCGTGCTGGCCATGATGAAGGCGCACGGTTTGAGGTAATGGTCGAGGGCGCGTTCGGCGGCGTCGTTGAGTTTTCTCGAGTCGAGAGATTCGTAGGGGGATGCGGGATCTGTTTCTGGCGGGTGCGGCGTTGATTTTGTCATTTGCTCGAAACCTGGTTGGAGTGCCCCGCTTTGGCTACTAAATCAAAGTGGAGGCAACTGTACGCAGGTTAGTAGACCGGGGTTTCGAGCAAGCCGGCGCACCCGAAGGTGCCCTGCGCACAGTTACCATCAAGCGCAGGTAGCAAAATACCTGACTGACAGATGCTTGTGCACAACGCTTGAAACCACGGGCTACTAAACCCGATCACTGGAAATCAGTGACGCGAATCAAGTTACCGATGGCCCGCCAGGCGCACAAGCCGGCGGATTCTGGCGTAGTGGTAGGCAACGACGCAAGCTGTTGTAGGCATCCGGAAGTAACGGTGAGAGCCTTTAAACACCGGCGTTTAAAAAGGTCTGGCGGGTGACAAATTACCAGTGGCGAGGGCGCTTGCTCCCGCTGGACTGCGCAGCAGGCCCCGCTTTTTTAGGGCCGCTTCGCGCCCCGGGAGCAAGCACCCTCGCCACAGGGACAGTGTCTATAGAGGGATTATTTGTCGTGATCGATATCGAGCTTGGAGAAGGTCACCTGCCCACCTTCACTCGTATACCCCGTGTTGTCCTGCACATAAACCCCAGCCTTGAAGTACAACGGCTTGTTCCGCCACGTCGCGCTGATTTTCGAATCCCACTGATAACCCGCCGCGCTGACGCCCAGTGCGCCGCCGGGGCTCAAGTGGATGAGGTAGTTGAATTCACGATCCAGTTTGACCCCGGTGGCGAGCGTGATGACGCGGCTTTCGTCGTCATCGGGGTGCATGCGCACCTTGATCACCAGGTTGCCGGTTTGGGTTTTGGTCTTGTACTGGTACTCGAGTTTTACCAGCGGTTTCTGGCTTTGGTAAGCGTGGATCTGGCCGATGACGATCTTTCCGGAACTGGGCACTTTGTTGACCGTAACGGTCGCGCGCAGCAGGTTGTCGGCGTCGGGGTAGTACCAGTTGCGCAAGGTGCCATTGCTGTAGGTTTCGCGCAGTTCGGTGCGCGGGTAGATGGCGTTTTCGGTTTTTGATCCGGTCACCGGCGACCAGAAAAACAGCGTGCCGGTGTCGGAATGGAAGTACTGATCCTTGAAGCCCTTCACCAGTTTTGAGGTTTCGACGGTGTACGGCGGGCTGCCGACTGGAACGCTGAGGTTCCAGGTTGCGAGATCGATCATGTCGGTTCTTCCACTCGATTGATCCTGAACGCGCGTGCCAGAAGCTCTAGTCCGCGCCTTTTGGGGGCGGTCTTTATAAGCGCAGAGGCGTTTTTTGTTAACGGCCGTTTGGCAGATTGTTGGCGTCAACATCCTGTCGAAATGCCATGTTTCCCGGATTACGTGGGCTGTAGCGACGACCGTTAGTCGGCTAAACAATCATTGGTTAGCTGATGGCCTGATGACAGCTTCTGCTTTTGCCGATCCGGGACTAGAGTGAAGCCTCTATATATGTACGGTTTTTAGCGGAAACCGATCTGATGTCCTGACAAGAGAAGCAGCATGGAATGCGCGCAAACACAGCCAGGTGAAGGCAGCTCAGTCCTATTGATCGTTGATGACTACCCTGAAAATCTGATTAGCATGCGGGCTTTGCTGCAGCGTCAGGATTGGCAGGTGTTGACCGCCGCCTCCGGTTTCGAGGCGCTTAACCTTCTGCTCGAACACGACGTCGATCTGGTGCTGCTGGACGTGCAGATGCCAGGCATGGACGGTTTTGAAGTCGCGCGACTGATGCGCGGCAGCCAGCGTACGCAACTCACGCCGATTATCTTTCTCACCGCCAACGAACAGTCTCAGGCTGCCGTGATCAAGGGGTACGCCAGTGGCGCGGTGGATTATCTGTTCAAGCCGTTCGACCCGCAGATCCTCAAGCCCAAGGTGCAGGCATTGCTGGAGCACCAGCGCAATCGTCGAGCCTTGCAACGTCTGAGCCGGGATCTGGAATCCGCTCGGACCTTCAATGCATCGGTGCTGGATAACGCCGCCGAGGGCATTTTGGTGCTGGGCGAGGATGGTTTGATTCGCTTTGCCAATCCGGCGATTTCACGGTTGCTCAATGCGCCGGTAAGGGATCTGGAGGGTAAGGAGTTTCTCGACTATCTGCAGAAACCGCACATTCCGGTGTGGGCCGATTCCGAGTTTTACACCCGCTATCAGCGTGGTGAAACGCTGAGGCTGCACGATGCGTTATTACGCACGGCGCCGGGC
Source organism: Pseudomonas sp. NPDC087614 (assembly GCF_044743485.1). Taxonomy (NCBI): domain Bacteria; kingdom Pseudomonadati; phylum Pseudomonadota; class Gammaproteobacteria; order Pseudomonadales; family Pseudomonadaceae; genus Pseudomonas; species Pseudomonas sp. NPDC087614. The sequence goes on from NZ_JBIUWN010000026.1 coordinate 4,668, forward strand.
CAGCAGGTGCCGGTGGCGCTGTCTTGTGCTGCGTTGCCCGTCGAGCAACACGCCATGGTAGTGACGGTGCTGGATATGTCGGTGGTGCGCCATTTGCACCAGCAACTCGAATTTCAAGCCGTCACCGATCCGCTGACCGGGCTGCTCAATCGCCGTGGTTTTTACCAGACCGTGGAAAACCTGCTGCTGCGCGGCGAACGCAATGACAGCAGTTGGGTATTGCTGTATCTGGATCTTGATGGGTTCAAGCGGGTCAACGACTCACTCGGGCACGATGTCGGCGACCGTGTGCTGCGCTGGGTGTCCGAGCAATTGAAGGCTTGCCTGCGGCCGTTCGATATTCTGGCGCGCATGGGTGGGGATGAATTCACGGCGCTGCTGGATCTTGAGTTTCCCGAACAGGCGGCGAAGATTGCGGAAAAGCTCATCGAACGGGTGTCGATCTGTCAGCAGATTGAAGGTCTGGATATCGCCCTCGGCGCAAGCATCGGCATCGCCACTTATCCCGATTGCGGGTCGAACCTCGACGGACTGCTGCGTGCTTCGGACATCGCCATGTACGAAGCCAAGCGTGCCGGGCGTCAGCAATATCGTTTCTACGATCACGAAATGAACGGTCGGGCGCGTTCGCGTTTGATGCTCGAAGAAAGCGTGCGTACCGCCATCGAAAACCGCGATTTCAATCTGGTCTATCAACCACAAGTGGCGATCGACAGTGGTCAGATCCGTGGTTTTGAGGCGCTGTTGCGTTGGCAGCACCCGAGTGTCGGCGACGTGCCGCCGGGGCTGTTTTTGCCGTTGCTGGAAGAGGCGCGGCTGATCAGTCGCCTCGGCAGCTGGATTTATCATCGTGGTGCCGGTCAGCGCAAAGCCTGGGAAACCTTGTTTGCCGAAGACCTGGTGCTCGGCGTGAGTTTGAGCAACACCCAGTTCAGCCTGCCGAATCTGGTCACCGAGTTGCGCCAGGTCATGGAGCGACACGCTCTGCAGCCGCGGCAACTGGAGGTCGAAGTCACCGAAGAGGCATTGATGCAAAACCCCGAGGAAACGCGCAAACAATTGCGTTTGCTGCGCAATCTGGGGGTGCGGGTGGCGCTGGATGACTTCGGCTCCGGACCGTGCTCGCTGGCGCACCTGCGCGATCTGGAACTGGATACGCTCAAGCTCGATCGCCACCTGATTGCGCGATTGCCGGACTCCAAACGCGATGCCTCGCTGGTCAGCACGGTGATCGCGTTGTGCAAGCAATACGGGTTGCTGGTGATCGCCGAAGGGGTCGAGACCATCGAGCAGTACCAATGGCTGCAAGCCCATGGCTGCGAGTACGTGCAAGGCTTTTTGGTGGCGCGGCCATTGATCGCCGAAGATGCCGCCAGCTTTACCGAGCCGTTTGACTGGAGCGCGTTGTCCGGCTGAATTCGCTACACTGGCGCACCTTTTCAAACCGTGTCGCTCGTCCATGACTGTGTTGAAGTATCTCCAGGCCTATCCTGCGCCACTGCAGGATCAGGTACGCCAACTGATCGCCGACGGGCGTCTGGGTGAATACCTGGATCAACGCTATTCGGGGTGCCACGATGTGCAGAGCGACAAGGCGCTTTACACCTACGCCCTGGACTTGAAGCAGCAATACCTGCGCAACGCCCCGGCCATCGACAAAGTGCTGTTCGACAACCGCCTCGACCTGACCCATCGCGCCCTCGGCCTGCACACCACGGTTTCGCGTGTGCAGGGCGGCAAGCTCAAGGCCAAGAAAGAGATTCGTATCGCCTCGCTGTTCAAAGAGGCGGCGCCGGATTTTCTGAAAATGATCGTGGTGCATGAACTGGCGCACTTCAAGGAATCGGATCACAACAAGGCGTTCTATAAATTGTGTGAGCACATGCTGCCGGGGTATCACCAGGTCGAGTTTGACCTGCGGGTGTACCTGACCTGGCGGGATATGCAGTGAAGATCTGTCACGTTGGGAGTGTTTGGATGGATGTCAGCAAAACCAAAAGCAGTTTTTACCGACGTCTATACGTCGCGTATCTGATCGATAGCGGCTTGGCGCCCAGCGTGCCGGCGTTGACTGAAATCACCGGGATGCCCCGGCGCACGGCGCAGGACACAATTGCCGCGTTGGCGGATCTGGACATCGTCTGTGAGTTCGAGCAGGAAGAGGGCGCACGCAACCATGCCGGGCGCTATAGGGTTCGTGAGTGGGGGGCGATTGATCGCGGGTGGATCGAGCGCAATTTGCGCCAGATCAAGGCTGTGCTTGAGTATCCCTGAGCCTTGTATCGATTGAACTGACACCTTCGCGAGCCAGCCCGCTCCCACAGGAGAATGCATCCCGACCGTGGGAGCGGGCTGGCTCGCGAAGGGGCTGTCAGGAACGGCGCATCCCGATGTGCGCAATGCCATCCTCCAGATATTCCTCACCCACTGCGACAAACCCGTACTTGCCGTAATACCCCTGCAAATGCGCCTGTGCCGACAGGTAGATCGGCACCTGCGGCCAATGCCGCTCGGCCTGTTTCAGCGCCTGTTCCATCATCTCGTGGCCCAGCCCTTTACCGCGCGCCTGTGCTGAGGTCGCTACCCGGCCGATGACCACGTCACCGCCCTGGGACTCCGGATCCAGCAGGCGCAGGTAGGCCACCAGTTGACCCTTGTCCCAGCCCATCAAATGGTAGGTGTCGCCCTCCAGATCCTGCCCGTCGAGATCCGGATACGCACATTTCTGTTCGACCACGAACACTTCCGTTCGCAACTTCAACAGTGCATACAACTGCTCTTTGCCCAGATCGTTGTGATGTTTGCAGACCCACTCGATTGTCATTGTCCGACTCCTTGAACGTGTGGCCCGATACTAAGCGCACTGGCCGCAGATGTCTTTATGGCGTAAGAGTCTGTGACAAAGGTCAAAATGCCACTATTCCTTTCTCGCGACAGTGACATCTTTGTGTAATCTGCACAGGAGCGCTGTGCAATGGCTCCAATGAGCTAATGTTAGGGCCTGGGTTTTGCCGGTAAGGGGCCTTGGGGTTTTGACTGAAAACGCGCCGGGCTGCTCGCCCGCTAAGGATTTTCAAGCATGCCGCGACTGCATCGAGCCTTCGCTTTGATCGGGTTGCTCTTACTGGCTCAAACCGCCGTAGCGGACAAGTTGCGGCTGGTGTTTGATATCTGGCCACCCTTTACCGATGACACCTTGGTCAACGGCGGTCTGGCCACAGACATTGTCAGCACCGCGCTGGCCCGGGCCGGGTATGCCAGCGATTACGAGCAAGTGCCGTGGGCTCGGGCACTGATGGGTGTCGGTGAGGGTCGCTACGATGTGCTGGTCAACGCCTGGTATAACGACGAACGCACAAGGCTTGGGCAGTTTTCCGGTGAGTACCTGCTCAACCGCGTCCGCTTCCTCAAGCGCAAAGACACGCCGCTCGAATACAGCAACTTGCAGCAACTGCACACTTATCCGATCGCGGTGGTGCGCGGTTACGCCTATTCGGCGCCGTTTGATGCCGACACCGCGTTGCAGAAAGTCCCTGTGCATAACTTCGCCATGGCCGTGCGCATGCTCGCGGCGGACCGGGTCAAGTTGACGCTGGAGGATGAATATGTGGCGAAGTATTACCTGGCGCGGGAATCCGCCAAGGTGCGCAATTCGGTGGAGTTTCTACCCAAGCCGTTGAGTGAGAACAGCCTGCACATTCTGGTGAGCCTGAAAAATCCGCAGCATGAGCAGATTGTCGCGGGGTTTGACAAGGCGATAGCGGCGATGAAGGCGGATGGCAGTTATGACAAGTTGTTGAGGCAGCATGGGATGTGAGGGCTGACCCGGATTCTGTGGTGCTGCGAAGGCGTCCTGTCAGCCAGCGCCAATCTCATTGGTGTCTTTGATCAAATGCGCCGCCAAGTTACGCAACGGCCCCAACTGCCGGCAGATCAACGCCAGTTGCGTCTGCACCAGGCGCTGTCCTTCATCAATCTCATCGGGCATCTGTTCCAGTTCATTGGCCAGCGCTTCTTCTTCATCGCTCTGAATCGCAATCGGCTGCTTGCTCGCCAGCCCTTGAGCGATTTCATCGATGCTCGTCGCCAGTTTCACCCCGGCGCCGTCGATCAAGTGTTCGCGCACATCTGCCGGTAACTGCGTTTCCCGGTGCGCGCCCAGCCCCGACAGGTAGCTGAGCAGGGTGTGCGACAGCACCAGAAAACGGAAGCCCACATCCGCTTCTTTGCGGAAATGTCCCGGCTCCATCAGCATGTTCGCCAGCGTCGTCGACAGCGCTGCATCGGCGTTGTGCGCGTTGCGTCGAGCCAGACGATAAGCCAGGTCGTCGCTTTTGCCCGCGGCGTATTGCTGCATGATCTGGCGCAGGTAGATGCTGTTGCAGGTCAGGGTGTTGGCCAGCACTTTGTTCAGGCGTCGACCCTGCCAGTCCGGCAGGAACAGGAAAACCGCCAGCCCCGCGATCAGACTGCCGAGCAAGGTATCGAACAGCCGTGGCAGGAACAGCCCGTAACCGTCGCCGACCTGGTTGAAGCAGAACAGCACCATGATGGTGATCGCGGCGGTGGCCAGGGTGTAGCGGGTGGTGCGGTTGGTAAAGAACACCACGCCGGCAGCAATCGCAAAGCACGACTGCACCAACGGGCTTGGGAACAGATCGAACAGCGCCCACGCTACGGTCAGGCCGATGGCAGTGCCGACGATCCGCTGGCCGAGTTTGCGGCGTGTTGCGCCGTAGTTGGGCTGGCAGACGAACAGCGTGGTGAGGATGATCCAGTAGCCTTGCGACGGGTGAATCAAATGCACCATCCCGTAGCCGATACTCAACGCCAGCGGCAGGCGCAGGGCATGGCGGAACAGCAAGGATGTCGGCGTCAGTTGCGTGCGCAGGCGAACCCACACGTCTTTCAGATTGCGCGGCGAGCGGTCGAGCAAACTGCTGTCGGTGGCATCGGCCAAGGCATCGGGGTTGCTCGCATCACTGAGCAATCGGTCGAGGGTGCCGAGGTTGGCGGCCAGTGCGCGCAGTGAGCGCAGCAGGCCGCGCCAGGCCGGGTTGCTCTGGATGCGCAGGTGTTCGAGGGAGGCATCGAGGTCGCTCAGGGCGTCAGCGAAACTGGCGTCGTAGACGAAGGGCTGACGCATCTGGATCGATTCGGCCAATGCCCGGCAGGCCTTGCCTTGCTGGCGCAACAGGCGCTGACAGCGGAACAGCACGTCGCTGTGGAAAAACGCATCGGCCAACGCGTTGTACGGATAGTGCGAAGAACTGGCGCGTTCGTGGATGTCCTGGGCGAGGAAGTACAGTTTCAGGTAACGGCTGACTTTCGAGCCAGGGCGACCGTTGCCGACGCGGTGCAGGATGATTTCCTTGGCGCTGTTCAGCGCAGCGACCACGCGACCATTTTGCTGTGCCAGTTCTAGCCGTCGTACTTCGACGTCCATCTGCCGGATCGGCTCGAACAGCGAGGATTTGAGTTTCAGGTAAAAGCCCAGTTCACGGAACAGTCGCGCCAGGCTTTGCTGCACGGGCTGATTGGAGAACAGCGCCTGCCACAACACCGACAGCAGGCCGTACCACGCGGCACCGGCCACCAGCAGCATGGGCTCGTGCCAGAAATCGATGACGGCGCCGCCGCGCTGGTCAACGCCGATCATCGTGTACACGGAAAGAATCAAGGTCGCCGAGGCAATCGCGCCATAACGCTCGCCGAGCGCACCGAGCATGGTCAGGCCGAAACTGGCCAGTGCCAGGGCAACGGCAAAGACGATGGGGTAGGGGAAGAGCAATTCAACCGACAGCGCGGCGACACTGAAACACACCAGCGTCACGGCGAGTGCGTTGAGACGGCCCTGCCAACTGTCGTCGGTTTCGGCCAGGGCGCTGGCGATGATCCCCAGGAACAACGGGATCAGCAGCCCCATTTCATCCTGATACCAACACAGCGCCATGCTGCCGGTCAGGGCGATGAACACCCGCACGCTATAGCTGAATTTATCCAGCGCCCACAGGCGCCGCAAAGACTGACGAAACGAGGTCGAGGACATGAAGTGCGAAGGCCTTCCGAGGCGATGCCGCTAAATTGAGCCAGTAATGACGTCGACGCAATGGCGCCGATCACATCTGACAGCAAAAAGTGTTCCTTTGAGCTCTACACATAACAACTGTGGGAGGGGGCTTGCTCCCACCGTTTTGATTTTTGCTGGATCAGACGTACTGCGCCGCCGCGTAACCCGAGGCCCAGGCCCACTGGAAATTGAAACCGCCCAAATGGCCGGTGACGTCGAGCACTTCACCGACGAAATACAGGCCAGGGCTTTTCAGCGATTCCATGGTTTTGGAGGAGACCTCACGGGTGTCGACACCCCCCAGCGTGACCTCGGCGGTGCGATATCCTTCAGTCCCCGCGGGCACGACTTTCCAGCTCCCCAGCTTGTCGGCGATTTCCGCCAGTTCGGCGTGGGTGTACTGCTTCATCGGTTTGGAGACGAACCAGTTGTCCGCCAGCAAATTGGCCATCTTCTTGGTGAAGATTTCACCCAGCAAGGTTTTCAACTCACTGTTCGGGCGTTCGGCCACTTGCTGTTGCAGCCACGCGGCGGCGTCGTGATCGGGCAGCAGGTTGATCTCGACCACGTCGCCGGATTCCCAGAACGACGAGATCTGCAAGATCGCCGGGCCGCTGAGCCCTCGGTGAGTGAACAGGATGTTCTCGCGAAAGCTCTGATCGTTGCAGCTCACCAGACAATCCACCGACGTGCCGGACAGCTCGGTGCACAGTTCCTTGAGCTGATCGGTGATGGTGAACGGCACCAGGCCGGCGCGGGTCGGCAGCAGTTCATGGCCGAACTGTCTGGCCACCTGATAACCGAAACCGGTGGCGCCCAGTGTCGGGATCGACAGGCCGCCAGTGGCGATCACCAGCGATTGGCACTGGACTTGGCCCAGGGTGGTGTCGAGCAGGTAACCGCTCTCGACTTTCTCGATGGTCTGGATCGAGGTGTCGAGGTGCAACTCGACGCCCACCTGATCGCACTCGTCCAGCAGCATGCCGAGGATGTCACTGGACTTGTTATCGCAGAACAACTGGCCGAGTTTTTTCTCGTGGTACGGCACGGCGTGTTTGCCGACCATATCGATGAAATCCCACTGGGTATAACGCGCCAGTGCGGATTTGCAGAAGTGCGGGTTCTGCGAGAGGAAATTGCCTGGTTCGGTGTACATGTTGGTGAAATTGCAGCGGCCACCGCCCGACATCAGGATTTTCTTGCCGGGCTTGTTCGCGTGGTCGAGCAGCAATACCTGACGCCCACGCCCGGCGGCGGTCAGTGCACACATCAACCCAGCGGCGCCAGCGCCAATGATCACGACTTCGGTAGAGCGCAAAACGGTGTCCTCACAAAGAATTCAAAACTCACCGAAGACCAATATCGGGCAGCAGATCGGTTACAAAATGCGCACGCGCAACGAACGGCCCTTGATCTTGCCGTCGTTCAGACGCTGCAAGGCCTGCATGGCCACGGTACGTTCAACGGCCACATACGCCTGGAAGTCGAAGATCGCGATCTTGCCGACCTGAGCGCCCGGGATACCGGCGTCGCCGGTCAGTGCGCCAAGGATGTCGCCCGGGCGAACCTTGTCTTTACGGCCAGCGCCGATGCACAGGGTGGTCATCGGCGGCTGCAGCGGGGCGAGGCCTTGGGACTTGAGGTTGTCGACCTGATCCCAGTTCAGAGGGGATTTCTGCAATTGTTCGATGGCTTGGGCGCGATGCGCTTCGCCCGGTGCGACCAGGCTGATCGCAATGCCTTTCTCGCCCGCACGACCGGTACGGCCGACGCGGTGAATGTGGATTTCCGAGTCGCGGGCCAGTTCGACGTTGATCACCATGTCCAGCGCATCGATGTCCAGACCACGGGCGGCAACGTCGGTGGCGACCAGTACAGAAGTGCTGCGGTTGGCGAACATCGCCAGCACCTGATCGCGATCACGCTGTTCCAGGTCACCGTGCAGGCCGACGGCGGAGATGCCTTTGGCGGTCAGGTGATCGACGGTTTCCTGCACCTGCTGCTTGGTGAAACAGAACGCCACGCAGGAGGCCGGACGGAAGTGGTGCAGGACTTTGGTCACCGCACTCATGCGATCTTCCGGGGAAATCTCGTAGAAACGTTGCTCGATCTGTGTGTCGTCGTGGAACGCTTGGGCTTTGACCGTTTGCGGGTCACGCATGAATTTCGAGGCCAGTTGCTTGATGCCCACCGGGTAAGTGGCGGAGAACAGCAGGGTCTGACGGCGCTCCGGGGTCTTGACGATGATGTCTTCGATGGCGTCGTAGAAGCCCATGTCGAGCATGCGGTCGGCTTCGTCGAGGATCAGCGTGTTCAGACCGTCAAGCACCAGCGAGCCTTTGCGCAGGTGCTGCTGGATACGCCCCGGGGTGCCGACGATGATGTGCGCGCCGTGCTCCAGCGAAGCGATCTGCGGGCCGAACGACACGCCGCCGCACAGGGTCAGGACCTTGATGTTGTCTTCGGCACGGGCCAGACGACGGATTTCCTTGGCAACCTGATCGGCCAACTCGCGCGTCGGGCAAATCACCAGGGCCTGGCAACCGAAATAGCGCGGGTTGATCGGGTTGAGCAGGCCGATGCCGAACGCCGCGGTCTTGCCGCTGCCGGTCTTGGCCTGGGCGATCAGGTCCATCCCTTTGAGGATCACCGGCAAGCTCTGCGCCTGAATCGGCGTCATCTGGGCATAACCGAGTGATTCGAGGTTAGCCAGCATGGCGGCGGACAGCGGCAGAGTATTAAAAGCGGTGGCGATGGTGGTCACGGGACTGGCCTGCAAAACAAAATGTCGCGCAGTGTAGCAGCCCCATGCCACTTTCCTCGAAAGTTCTGGACGAACAGTGATTAATGTTCGATGTGTTCTTCCGGGTGTTTGGCGCGCCGGCCGGTTTCCTTCGAGAGTTGCGAGAAGATCGTAGCGGCAAGCATCGCCATGACGCCAACCGTCACGAAGGTCAACTGGAACGCCCCCAGAACGGTGTCCACGCCGTCATTTCCGGCCTCGGCGGTAAACCCGCCCAGCAAGGCCCCGGCACACGCCACCCCCAGGCTCAACGACAATTGCGCGACCACCGACAGCAAGCTGTTGCCACTGCTGGCGCTGGCGTCGTCGAGGTCGATCAGGGTCACGGTGTTCATCGCGGTGAATTGCAGCGAGTTGATCGCCCCGAGAATCGACAACTGACACAGCAGCAGCCAGTAAGGGGTCTGCTCGCTGACCAGGCCCATGCTTGCCAGCATGATCCCCAATGCCAGCGTGTTGCCGGTGAGCACGATGCGATAACCGAGGCGTTCGATCAGCGGTCGGGCCAGCCACTTGGCGAGCATTGCTGCAGCGGCCAGCGGCAGCATGCTCATCCCCGCTTGCGAGGGCGAATACCCCAGCGCCACTTGCAGCAGCAACGGCACCAGAAACGGCAGCGCGCCGCTGCCCAATCGCGCGAACAGATTGCCGAGAATGCCCACGGCAAAGGTGCGGGTCTTGAACAGTGATGGCGAGAACAAGGGGTTTTCGATGTGGCCTGCGCGCAACCAATAAGCAGCGAGACAAGCCATGCCGCCGAACAGCAGCAACATCACCCGCAGGTGCGGCAAGTGCAGTTCGCCCAGGCCTTCCATGGCGATGGTGATCAGGATCATCGCCGCGCCGAACAACAGGAAACCCAGGCCATCGAAAGGTGTTCGCTCACTACCGCGCAAGTCCGGAATGAATTTCCACACCGCGTAACAACCAATGGCACCGACCGGCAGGTTGATCAGGAAGATCCAGTGCCACGTCAGGTATTGCACCATCCAGCCGCCCATGGTCGGGCCGATCAGCGGGCCGAGCAGGCCGGGAATGGTGATAAACCCCATGATCCGCACCAGCTCCGAACGCGGGTAGGCACGCAGCACCACCAAGCGCCCGACCGGCAGCATCAGCGCACCGCCCAGGCCTTGAATCACCCGCGCCCCGACCAGCATGGTCAGGCTGCTCGATACCGCGCAGAGCAGCGAGCCGAAGCTGAACAGCAAGATCGCGCCGAAGAAGATTTTCTTGGTGCCGAAACGGTCGGCGATCCAGCCTGAAGCCGGGATCAACAGCGCCACGGTGAGCATGTAGGCGATGATCACGCCTTGCATGCGTAACGGGTCCTCGGCCAGGTCGCGAGCCATGGCCGGCAACGCGGTGTTGAGGATGGTTCCGTCCAGGGACTGCATGAAGAAAGCGATAGCGACGACCCACGGCAACCAGCGTGTGGTGATGGCGTCGAGAGGCGGGCGGCTGGGCATGGAACCTCTTTGGAATTGGATTAATGCGAAACCAGCTTTTGTGTGAGCGGGCTTGCTCGCGAATGCGGTGTATCAGTCACCCTCAATATCGACTGATACATCGCCTTCGCGAGCAAGCCCGCTCCCACCGTAGATCTCCAGTGTTCTGGGGATCTTTGTCTTACAGGGTCAAAGTCAAACGGCTCACCAACGCCCCCGGCAACAACGCCGACGAGGTATTGCGCTGGCTGTACGTACTCGACGAGAGCAGCAACTCACGCTCGGCGGTCAATGCTTCGAGTTGCGAACCCAGCAGGTTGTAGGCGCTGTCGTCGAAACGCATGGTGCTGACCGGTGCCTGGATCTCGCCGTTCTCGACCCAGAAGGTCGCGAAGCGTGTCATGCCCGTCATGCGCGCCGCCGGTTGGTCCGAGAAGTTCAGGTACCACAGGTTGCTGATGTACAGCCCTGTGCCCAACTGCTTGAGGATTTGCGCTTGTGGCAGATCACCCGCCGCCATGTTCAGCGCACTCGGCGATTCGCCGCCACTGGCCCCGTTGGCGGTCAAACCGTATTCGGCCGCACTGCGCGAACCGACCAACTGATCACCCGCCTTGCCCTCGACAATCAGGCGCAGATCACTGCGCGGATAACCTTCGCCGGAAAACGCCGGGCTCAGCGAGTCGCTGACTTTTTCATCCAGTGACACCAGCGCACTGAACGCCTGATCGCCGACATACAGCTTTTGCAGCGGACTGCTCTTGCTGGCGATCGACTGCGCGGAGAACCCGCCCCAGCTGAGCATGCCCATGATTTCTTCCAGCGCGGCCGGTGCCAGGTAGGCGCGGTACTGTCCCGGCGCCAAGGTGCGTATCGGACGACCGAGAAACGCCAGTTGCTCGCGCGCCTGCTCAAAGCGTTTGGCGAAACCTTCACGGCTCCAGTCATGCCCGGCGTAGCTGGCCTTCACCGCTTCGCCATTCTCGTGGAACAGGCTGAAGTCGAAGTTGAAACTGTTCGCCTGGTGCCAGCCGAACGCGCCCGATGAGCTGGCGAAACCACGGCTGATGGGGCCGGCGGCATAGAAACCGACCAGGTCCAGGCCTTCGGCCGCGGCACAGATTTGTTCGACCACATGCTCGGTGTCCGGCAGCGGATGCTCCTGCACATGCGTGCTCTGCCAGCCGTTGTGGTTGAGCAGCAAGTACGGATCCTGCGGCAGCAGCGGCAGGGTGTCGCGCAGTTGTTGCAAGCCTTCGGCGAGGCGTTGCAGGTCGGCTTCCTGATCACCGGACAGGGTGATTTGCAGGTCGGCGTGACGGCCGTCATTGACCAGCTTCAGCCCGATGCTGGCCTGTTGCACTTGCCCGGCCTGACGCACCTTGGCGTGATTGAAGCGGACAAACGCCGAAGACTCGGCGGCATAGCTGAGGGTGAACTGTTCCGGTTCGCGCACGCTGTCACGCAGCCAATTGACCATCACCTTGAAGGCGTCGGACTGATTCTTCGAAATGCTCATCAGGCGTCTCCCCCAAATACATCAATGTTGCTGAAAACGCAGGCCGGCGAGGCATGGCCGACGCGGATGACCTGGTTTGGTTCGCCCTTGCCGCAGTTCGGCGTGCCCAGCACCTTGACGGTGTTGGCGTCGCCGACGGCGCGCAGGCTCTTCCAGAAGTGCGCGGAAATCGCCCGGTAGTTGGGGTTTTTCACCACGCCTTTGAGTTCACCGTTTTCGATCAGTTGACCCCACTCACAGCCGAACTGGAATTTGTTGCGCGCATCGTCAATCGACCACGAACGGTTGGTGCTCATCAGAATGCCATGCTCGATGCCCGTGATCATTTGCTCAAGTGGCTGGTCGCCCGGCTCGATGTTGAGGTTGGCCATACGGTCGATCGGCGCGCGGTTCCAGCCGCAGGCGCGGCTGTTGGCGACACCGTCCAGGCCCGCGCGGTATTGCGACAGCGCACCGCCCAATGGGCGCAGCAACAGACCATCGCGAATCAGAAATTGCTTGCTCGCCCGGGTACCGTCGTCGTCATGGCCGTAGCTGGCGAGCTCTTCGGGAATGCCCGGATCGAACGTCACGTTGAGCAGTTTTGAACCGTATTGCAGGCTGCCGAAGTCGCTCGCTTTGACGAAACTGGTGCCGGCGTAATTGCGCTCATCACCGAGGATGCGATCCAGTTCCAGCGGGTGGCCGATGGATTCGTGGATCTGCAACATCATCTGGTCGGGCATCAGCAGCAGGTCACGCGGGCCTTGCGGGGTGTTCGGTGCGAGCAGCAGTTGCAGCGCCTGATCGGCCACCTGTGGGCCGGCGCCGACCAGCCCGCAACGGCTGATCACGTCGGCGCCGCCCTGTTGGCCGAAGTTCTCGCGACCGAGGCTGCGAGTCTGGCTGTCGTTACCGTCGTAGGCGGTGACGTCCAGGCTCGGGTAGACGAAGCGCTGGGCCTGACGAAGTTCGGCGCCGGCACTGCTCAGGTAGATCTGCTCGACGTGGGTGATGCCGATGCTCACTTCCCAATTCACCAGGCGCTCATCCTTTGGCACCGAGGCGGACTCCGCGCCGAGCAGCTCAAAGCAGTCGCTCAGGGACGGGAAGGGTTGTTCGAGATTGGGTGAAAAATAATCAGCGCGGTCGCTGGACACCGGTTGATCGCGCAGGTCGAGCAAGGCGTGGGGCTTGAGCCGCCGGGCTTGCTGTTCGGCGCGTTCAAGGGCGGCTTGCAGGCCTTGTTGCGACAGGTCGTTGGTCGCCGCATACGCTTCGACGCCATTGACGCGCACAGTGAGCATCGCCCCTTCGTCGCGGCTCAGGCTCGGCGGTTCGGCAACGTTCTTGCGCACCGACAGGTGCTGACCGGATTCGCGTACATACCGCAGGGAAAAAAAATCAGCGCCCGTGCGCAAGGCAGCGAAGCGCTGCTTGAGCTGGGGGTGGAAATCGAACATTCGGGAACCTCCTTGTTATGGAGTTGCGGTGCAGCGACGGTGGGGCAGGGGGTGAAACGGTTGCGCGAGGTCTAGAGTAGGCCGGCGTGGGGGTAGGATCAAGTGACGAGGGGGTGTAGGAGGAATTACTTGAAGTCGAGGGGTTTGCGTGGAATGTGAGGGCCCCTTCGCGAGCAAGCCCGCTCCCACAGTAGGTCTCCAGTGAACACAAAATCTGTGAGCACTCAGGTCCGATGTGGGAGCGGGCTTGTCTCCGGGCGGCGTTCCGATGAAGGCCGCGCCTCGATATTACGTCTTACTGAGCAACAGGCGTGATATCACGCATCGGCTTGCCCTTAACCGGCGCATCGCCCGCTACATAGTAGGCGGCGGTGCTACGCGGCAATGGCTTGCGGCCACGGATCTTGTCGGCGATTTTCTCGGCCATCATGATCGTCGGCGCGTTCAGGTTGCCAGTGGTGATGATCGGCATGATCGAGGCATCGACCACACGCAGGCTCTGCATGCCGTGCACGCGACCTTCGCCATCCACGACCGCCATGTCGTCGGTGCCCATCTTGCACGAGCAGGACGGGTGGAACGCGGTTTCGGCGTGTTCGCGGATGAACTTGTCCAGTTGCTCATCGGTTTGCACGTCGATGCCGGGGCTGATTTCGCGGCCACGGAAAGCGTCCAGTGCCGGCTGTTGCATGATTTCGCGGGTCAGGCGGATGCCGTCACGGAATTCCTGCCAGTCCTGCTCGGTGGCCATGTAGTTGAACAGGATGCTCGGGTGCTGGCGCGGGTCTTTCGACTTGGCCTGAACGCGACCACGGCTTGGCGAACGCATGGAACCCATGTGCGCCTGGAAACCGTGCTCTTTCACACCGTTGCTGCCGTTGTAGTTAATGGCGACCGGCAGGAAGTGGTACTGGATGTTTGGCCATTCGAATTCGGGACGCGAACGGATGAAACCGCCGGCCTCGAACTGGTTGCTGGCGCCGATGCCGGTGCCGTTGAACAGCCATTCGGCGCCGATGGCTGGCTGGTTGTACCAGAGCAGCGACGGGTACAGCGAAACCGGTTGGGTGCAAGCGTATTGCAGGTACAGCTCCAGGTGATCCTGCAGGTTCTCGCCCACGCCCGGCAAATCGTGTACGACCGGGATGTCGAGGCTTTCCAGCAGTTTCGCCGGGCCGACGCCGGAACGTTGCAGAATCTGCGGCGATGCGATGGCGCCGGAGCACAGCAGCACTTCTTTGCGCGCTTTGGCTTCAACGCGCTCTTCAGCGTCGCCCACCAGGTAACGCACACCAACGGCACGCTTGCCTTCGAACAGGATCTTGTCGGTCAGGGCGTGGGTGACGATGGTCAGGGTCGAACGCTTTTTCGCGGTGTCGAGGTAGCCTCGGGCGGTGGAAGCACGACGGCCGTTCGGCGTCACGGTGCGGTCCATCGGGCCGAAACCTTCCTGCTGGTAACCGTTCAAGTCTTCGGTGCGCGGGTAACCGGCCTGCACGCCTGCTTCAACCATGGCGTGGAACAGCGGGTTGTTGCCCGCCTTCGGCGTGGTCACGCTGACCGGGCCTTCGCCACCGTGGTAATCGTTCGGGCCGATGTCGCGGGTTTCGGCTTTGCGGAAGTACGGCAGGCAGTCGAGGTAGGTCCAGTCTTCCAGGCCCGGCAGTTTCGACCAGCCATCGTAGTCCATCGCGTTGCCACGGATGTAGCACATGCCGTTGATCAGCGAAGAACCGCCGAGGCCTTTGCCGCGACCGCATTCCATCCGGCGACCGTCCATGTGTGGCTCTGGATCGGTTTCGTACGCCCAGTTGTAGCGACGGCCTTGCAGCGGGAATGCCAGAGCGGCGGGCATTTGTGTACGGAAGTCGAAACGGTAGTCCGGGCCGCCCGCTTCGAGCAGCAGAACGGTGACGCCTTCGTCTTCAGTCAGACGGGTCGCCAGGGTGTTACCGGCCGAACCGGCACCGATGATGATGTAATCGAATTCTTGGGACATTGAATGCACCCTCTTTAGATGTGGTCAGGTCAGGCCTGACGAGTGCTTTGCACTCGACTCGCGAGCAAGCCCGCTCCCACCTTGGAATGGGGGCTCCTGTGGGAGCGGGTTTGCTCGCGAAGGCGGCCTCGCGAGCAATACAAGGCTCGGCCTTAGAACACCGAGACGTAATCGCCCAGCTCGACCTGTACCGATTTGATGCGAGTGAAGTTGTTCAGCGAGCTGATGCCATTCTCACGGCCCACGCCCGACTGCTTGTAACCGCCCACCGGCATTTTTGCGTCGGACTCGCCCCAGGCGTTGATCCAGCAGATACCGGCCTCCAGTTGATGAATCACGCGGTGAGCGCGGTTCAGGTCTTTGGTGACGATACCGGCGGCCAGGCCGAAGTCGGTGTCGTTGGCGCGGCGGATCACTTCTTCTTCGGTTTCGTAGGAGAGGATCGCCATGACCGGGCCAAAGATTTCTTCACGAACGATGGTCATGTCGTCGGTGCAGTCGGTGAACACGGTTGGGGCAACAAACGCGCCTTTGGCGAATTCGCCGTCGGTCAGACGCTCGCCGCCACACAGGACGCGGGCACCTTCTTCTTTGCCTTTGGCGATGTAGCTGAGCACGCTTTCCATGTGCGGGAAGCTGACCAGCGGGCCGAAGTTGGTGTTTTCGTCTTCCGGGTTGCCGATGCGGATGCGCGCCACGCGCTCAAGGATCTTGGCTTCGAAAGCGGCTTTGAGGTGGCTCGGTACGAACACGCGAGTGCCGTTGGTGCAGACCTGACCGGAGCTGTAGAAGTTGGCCATCATCGCGGTGTCGGCAGCGCGATTGAGGTCGGCGTCGTCGCAGATGATCAGCGGCGACTTGCCGCCCAGTTCCATGGTCACGTCTTTGAGCGAGGATGCCGAAGCGCTGGCCATGACTTTTTTGCCAGTGTCAGTGCCGCCAGTGAACGAGATTTTCTCGATGCGCGGGTGCTCGGTCAGCCAGGTGCCGACTTCGCGGCCGCTGCCGGTCAGAACGTTGAACACACCGTTTGGCACGCCGGCTTCGGTGTAGATCTCGGCCAGTTTCAGGGTCGTCAGCGAGGTGACTTCGCTTGGCTTGAAGATCATCGCGTTACCGGCGGCCAGCGCTGGAGCGGATTTCCACAGCGCGATCTGGATCGGGTAGTTCCACGCACCGATACCGGCCACAACGCCCAGCGGCTCGCGACGGGTGTAGACGAAAGAAGTGTCACGCAGCGGGATCTGCTCGCCTTCGATGGCGGGTACCAAGCCTGCGTAGTATTCCAGCACGTCGGCGCCGGTGACGATGTCGACGTACTTGGTTTCGGAGAAGGCTTTACCAGTGTCCAGGGTTTCCAGTGCGGCCAGTTCATCGTTGCGCTCGCGCAGGATGTCGACGGCACGACGCAGGATGCGCGAACGCTCCATGGCGGTCATCGCGGCCCAGATTTTCTGGCCCTTTTCGGCGCTGACCACAGCGCGCTCGACGTCTTCCTTGGTCGCACGTTGCACTTGTGCGAGAACTTCGCCGTTAGCCGGGTTGATGGCTTCGAAGGTGGCATCGCTGCCGGCGTCGGAATACGCGCCATCGATGTAGAGTTTTTGCAGTTCGAAACGGGCCATAGTGTCCTCGCAAGTGCATTGGTGGTTGGCGTTGGTCACCGGGTGAGCCATGTAACTGAGGCATCGCTGGTCGGTGACAGTTCAGGGGCCGAGCGTTTTCTGTGTGCTCTAACTCACCTGCTTGGCCAATTGGATATCCATGTATTCGTAAGCGATCTGTTGCGCCTGCGCCGTGTCGAAAGCGTCTCCTGACAGCGCGCCGCGCAACCACAAACCGTCAATCAACGCTGCCAGTCCTCGCGCGGCACTGCGCGCTTCTTCGAGCGGCAACACACGGCGAAACTCGCAGCACAGGTTGGAATACAGACGGTGATCGTTGATCCGCTGCAACCTGTGCAAAGACGGCTGATGCATGCTGGTGGCCCAGAAGGCCAGCGAGGTTTTCATTGCCGGGCCATTGACCTGGCTGGCGTCGAAGTTGCCTTCGATGATCACCTGCAGATGCGCCCGAGGGCTGCTGTCTGTCAACGCCTGACGGCGTGCGGTGACGTTCTCGCTGAGGACGTTCATCAGATACCGCATCGTGGCGGCAATCAGGCCGTTCTTGTCCTGAAAGTAATGACTGATGATGCCATTCGAGACACCGGCCAAACGGGCGATCAGCGCAATGCTGGCGTCCCCCATTCCGACCTGATCGACCGCCTGCAATGTGGCTTCGATCAGTTGTTGGCGGCGGATGGGTTGCATACCGACCTTGGGCATCTTGCACATCTCCTTAGGCCTTCCGACGGGCGAATAACGCCTATCGGATTGAGGGCCAGTCTATTTTGTTTTGATTGAACGTTCAATCAACAAAGAATAAGATCTGCGACAATTCGTCGCTGCCTACAGATTTTTCCTACATGTAAGTGGCGATAAAACTGACATCCAAAAAAGCTCGAAACCTGCGCGGGGCATGGCGCGGTTCGCGGTTCGATGGACGTGTTGAAAGGGCAAGACGCTCAGGGCCAGGTTTCGGATGAACGTCCGGACTTTCGGCCACGAAAGCGATTCGCAACACCATTTCGGCAGGTTCGGGCTTTTTTCGGGGTGTCTTTATATCACCCGCCGGTCGGCTGCCAACTAACCGATTGGTCGGGTGCCGTGTTGCCTTGTGTTCTTCTCTCGCACTGCCTGGAGCATTTGTGCCATGAGTTCTGCCTCGCTTATAAAGACCCCGCCCGAGAAGGTGACGGTCAACGGTTGGGTGTTCTACACCTCTACCGCGTTGATTCTGTTGTTGACCGCCATTCTGATTATCGCCCCGCAAGAGGCCGGCAGAATGTTGGGTGTGGCTCAGGAGTGGTTGTCGCGCAGCTTCGGCTGGTACTACATGGTGGTGATCGCCGCTTACCTGGTGTTTGTGGTGGGCCTGGCGTTCTCCTCCTACGGAAAACTCAAACTGGGCAGCAAGGACGACACCCCGGATTTCAGTTACGGCGCTTGGGCGGGGATGCTGTTCTCGTCGGGTATCGGGATTTCGCTGCTGTATTTCGGCGCGTCCGAGCCGCTGGATCACTACTTCAATCCGCCGGAAGGCGTGGCCGCCACCAACATGGCGGCGCGTCAGGCGGTGCAACTGACGTTCCTGCACTGGGGCCTGCACGGCTGGGCGATCTATGCATTGGTCGGCTTGGCCGTGGCTTACTTTGCCTACCGTCATAACCAACCGCTGGCCCTGCGTTCGGCGCTGTATCCGCTGGTCGGCGAGCGTTGGGTCAAAGGCGCGGCCGGTCACGCGGTGGACGGCTTCGGCATGTTCGTGACCCTGCTGGGTCTGGTGACGAACCTGGGGATTGGTTCGCTGCAAGTGTCTTCGGGCCTTGAAAACCTGTTCGGCATGGAACACAGCAACACTAACCTGCTGATCGTGATCATCGTGATGAGCACGGTGGCGACGATCGCTGCCGTGTCCGGTGTGGAAAACGGTATCCGTCGTCTGTCCAACCTGAACATCGTGCTGTTCAGCGGTCTGCTGATTTTCGTCCTGCTGTTCGGCCCGACGTTGCACTTGCTCAACGGCTTTGTGCAGAACATCGGCGACTACCTCAACGGCGCGGTGCTGAAGACGTTCGACCTGTACGTCTATGAAGGCGACAGCGCCAAATCCGACCGCTGGTTGGGCCTGTGGACGCTGTTCTACTGGGCCTGGTGGATTTCCTGGGCGCCATTTGTAGGCATGTTCATCGCGCGTATCTCCCGTGGGCGTACCGTGCGTGAACTGGTAGCCGGCGTGCTTCTGATTCCGCTGGGCTTCACGCTGGCCTGGCTGTCGATCTTCGGCAACTCGGCGCTGGATCTGGTGATGAACCATGGGGCGGTTGAGCTTGGGAAGACGGCGCTGGAACAGCCGTCGATGGCGATCTATCAGTTGCTTGAGCACTATCCGGCGTCGAAAGTTGTCATCGGTGTGTCGATCTTCGTCGGCTTCGTGCTGTTCCTGACCCCGGCCGACTCTGGCGCGGTGATGATGGCCAACCTGTCCTGCAAGGGCGGCAACGTCGACGAAGATGCGCCCCACTGGCTGCGGATCTTCTGGTCGGTGGTGATCACCCTGGTGACCATCGGTTTGCTGTTCGCCGGTAACTTTGAAGCGATGCAAACGATGGTGGTGCTGGCCGGTCTGCCGTTCTCGGTGGTGCTGGTGTTCTTCATGTTCGGCCTGCACAAGGCAATGCGTCAGGACGTGCTGATCGAAGAGGAGCAAGCGCAACTGGCCGAACGTGGTCGTCGGGGTTTCAGCGAGCGTTTGACTCAGCTGGACCTGCAGCCGAGCCAGTCGGTGGTGCAGCGTTTCATGGACAAGCAAGTCAGCCCGGCGCTGGAAAGCGCGGCTGCGCAAATGCGTGCTCAGGGGCTGGAAGTGCAAACGCTGCTGGGTAAATCCAAGCGCTGCATGGGCGTGCGCATCGAGATGGAAGAGAGCAACCCTTTCGTTTACGAAGTGAGTCTGGACGGTTACCTCGCAACCCCTGCCGAATCGGTGGCGTCTGAAGAGGCGCGTCAGCGTTTCTATCGCGCCGAGGTGTATCTGCAAAGCGGCAGCCAGGATTACGACCTGATGGGCTTCACGCAGGATCAGATCACGCGGGATGTGCTCGATCAGTTTGAAAGCCATCGGCAGCTCCTTGGCCGGGTGTACAGCTAAACGGCAAGTGGCGCGGTGTTTCTTTCAAAAGCACCGCGCCGCATCCTTCGCGAGCAAGCCGGCTCCCACATTGGCCTGCATTTTAACTGTGGAAGCGGGCTTGCTCGCGAAAAGGGCCATCAGCCACAACACGGTTTGACTTGACGCCCTGATAAACAAAAACGCCGCGATCCTCTCGCGGCGTTTTTGTGTCCGGGATTACTACCCCAGGTTCTTGCCCAGCAACGCGTGATACAACTCGCTGTCACCGAGAATCCCTACGACCTGATTGTTATCGTGCAGCACCAGTTTGTTGCCGGTCTGATAACGAATCTGCAAGGCGTCACGCATGCCGATGTTGGAGTCCACCAGCGTCGGTTTGCGCTCCAGCCCTTCAACCGCTTGTCCCGGTGCCCAGTTCTGCAGGTTGAGTGTCGAGCCGTTCTGCCGTGCGCCTTTGATGGTGTTGCCCTCGGCCAGGTCCAGCCACGAGTCGTCGCCCGGGTCCAGGCACACCGAACCGTTGATGCGTTTGCAGTTATCCAGGGTGCGCATCAGGCTGCGCCCGCACAGCACGTTGAGCGGATTGGTGTGCGCCACGAAGGTACGCACATAGTCATCCGCCGGGTTCAGCACGATCTCTTCCGGCACGCTGTACTGGACGATGCGACCGTCCTTCATGATCGCGATGCGGCTGCCCAGTTTCAGCGCCTCGTCGAGGTCGTGGCTGACGAAGACGATGGTCTTGTTCAACTTGCGTTGCAGTTCCAGCAGTTCATCCTGCAGGCCTTGGCGGATCAGCGGGTCGAGTGCCGAAAACGGTTCGTCCATCAGCAGAATGTCGGCGTCCATCGCCAGTGCACGAGCAAGGCCGACGCGCTGCTGCATGCCGCCGGAGAGTTCGTCAGGCTTTTTGTTGCGCCATTGGGCCAGACCTACCAGTTCGAGCTTCTCGTCAACCAGCTTCCTGCGTTCCTTTTCCGGTCGGCCCTGCATTTCCAGACCAAAGCTGATGTTCTCGCGAACCGTCAGCCACGGCATCAGCGCGAACTTCTGGAACACCATGGCGATGCGTTTGGTACGCATCATTTTCAGTTCGGCGGGGGTGCAGGACGCGATATCGATCTGGCGGTTTTCGTGCTCGACGAACAGCTTGCCGCGGCTCACGGTGTTGAGGCCGTTGATGCAACGCAGCAGGCTCGACTTGCCGGAGCCGGACAGGCCCATCAGCACGCAGATTTCGCCTTTGTTGATGTCGAGGCTGGCCTTTTCCACGCCGACGATCTGCCCGGTCTTTTTCAGGATCTCGTTGCGGGTCATGCCCTCATCCAGCAGCTTGAGTGCCTCGCGCGGGTCCTTGGAGAAAATTACGTCGACGTCTTCGAAGCGAATGATGCTCATGCGTCACCCCCTGCTTTGGCTTCGGGCTGTTTGCAGATACGGTCGAGCATGATCGCCAGCAGTACGATCGCCAAGCCTGCTTCGAAGCCCAGGGCGATATCAGCAGTGTTCAGTGCGTTGACCACCGGTTTGCCGAGTCCGTCGGCGCCTACCAGTGCATCGATCACCACCATCTACAGCGACAGCATGATGGACTGGGT